>CAYXBH010000115.1:0-451 GCA_964463185.1 uncultured Azospirillum sp.
CTCTGAAAGGTTCAAACCCGCATCCCGTGTAATCTTAACACGAAAAAACCTCCCAAAAGGGAGGTTTTTTAAAAATTGGAGCGGGTGAAGGGATTCGAACCCTCGACATCAACCTTGGCAAGGTTGCGCTCTACCCCTGAGCTACGCCCGCATCAAAGGAACGAAATATTTAATAACATATGCAAAAAATTTTGCAAGCACTTTTTTTTAAATATCAATATTTTTTTGCAAATCGACCTGCTGCCTGCTATAATCAAAACAGATAAAAATTATTAACACAAAAATACATAATTATATTGACTTTTTTATAAACTTAATCCGCCTGTACAAACTCTTATTATCAACAGAATCGTTTGTTTATTCTACAGTCTGCTGTTACATACACTCTGGATTCGCCAGCATGTCAGAAAATGCAACTGGGCATGTTACAAACGAAAAATGTTTGCAGCCA
>CAYXBH010000115.1:461-3705 GCA_964463185.1 uncultured Azospirillum sp.
CAGAATTGCTTGTTTACTCCACAGCCTGCTGCTCATCCTCAGTTTCACCGCCTGTTGTGCTGTTTATCAGGAAAGCGAAAACTGGCTTAAAACTGCTCTGATTGCAGGAATGATTATACGCTGTATCGGCATACACAATCTGCCCCGCAAATGTAAAAAAATGACAAAATATACAAAATTTTTGTTGACAGCCTGTTTTCAAAGATATATACATCTATTGATCCAACTATTATTAAACTTAGTATTTATAAAACATATTCCAAGCGGTTTTTATCCGCCTAATATACAAAAACCTTAAAAGGTACACAAAAAAACAACCTCCTTTCACAAACCAAAGCCAATATCGCAGTTGTCTGATAATAGTTAACTCTGTATCCGTTTTTAATGCATCCATTTTAATCGGAATTTTGACTACTGCAATTGCTTGGTCGCCCTGTTTTGACTACAAAACAGGGATTTGTTTTTTTAAAACCAAGAAAGGAGAAAACCTTTCGGGGGTTTTCTCCTTTTTCTCTTATCTGATTGCGATTAGAATCCCATACCGCCGGGCATACCGCCGGCAGCACCGTTTCCGCCACAGCCGCAATGACTATCTTTCTGCGGAGCTTCGGCAACCATCGATTCGGTAGTAATCAGCAAACCAGCAACCGAGGCTGCATCCTGCAAAGCCGTACGAACAACTTCCGTTGGGTCGACAATACCAGCCTTAATCATATCGGTATATTCGCCGTTCTGGGCATTGTAACCGAAGTTAGCATCGGCACTTTCCATCAGTTTTCCAGCCACAACCGCACCATCAACACCTGCATTTTCTACAATCTGACGGATCGGAGCCTGAATGGCTTTGCGGATAATATCAATACCAACTCTCTGATCCTGGTTAGCCGGTTTCAGTGCGTCCAGAGCCTTGTACGAATAAAGCAGAGCTACACCACCACCAGCAACCACACCTTCTTTAACTGCGGCACGGGTCGCATGCAGGGCATCATCAATACGGTCCTTTTTCTCTTTAACTTCAACTTCCGAAGCACCGCCTACTTTGATCACTGCAACTCCACCAGAAATTTTAGCCAAACGTTCCTGCAGTTTTTCACGGTCATAATCAGAAGAAGTTTCCTCAATCTGTTTGCGGATCTGGTCAGCACGGGCCTTAATCAGATCTTTTTGACCGTCCCCGTCAATAATCGTAGTATCGTCTTTGGTAATTTCTACTTTCTTGCAGCTGCCAAGATCGGACAAAGTAACATTTTCCAATTTCATACCGAGATCTTCAGAAATAACCTGACCACCGGTCAGAATAGCAATATCCTCAAGCATGGCCTTGCGACGATCGCCAAAACCCGGCGCCTTAACTGCGCAAACCTTAAGGCCACCACGAATACGGTTGACAACCAATGTTGCCAATGCTTCACCCTCTATATCTTCAGCCACAATCAACAACGAACGGGAAGACTGAACAACAGCTTCCAAAACAGGAATCATCGCCTGCAGATTGCTCAGTTTCTTATCATAGAGCAAAATATATGGATTGTCGAACTCGCAGTTCATCTTTTCCGGATTGGTTACAAAATAAGGCGACAGATAGCCACGATCAAACTGCATACCTTCGACCACTTCCAATTCGGTTTCCAGCCCTTTGGCATCTTCAACCGTGATAACACCTTCGTTACCAACTTTTTCCATTGCCTGTGCCAGATATTCACCAATCGTGTGATCACCATTGGCGGAAATAGTACCAACCTGGGCGATCTCTTCCGAAGTTTTAATGGCTTTCGAACGCAATTTGACATCAGCTACAACCGCATCAACCGCCATATCAATACCACGTTTCAGATCCATCGGATTCATACCAGCGGCAACTGCCTTGCAGCCTTCGTTGATGATAGCTTCTGCCAGCACGGTTGCCGTCGTTGTACCGTCACCGGCCTTATCGGCGGTTTTCTGAGCAACTTCTTTAACCAGTTGGGCACCCATATTTTCAAATTTGTCGGCCAATTCGATTTCTTTAGCAACCGAAACGCCATCTTTGGTAATTTTCGGCGCACCGTACGACTTATCAAGAATAACGTTACGCCCTTTCGGTCCAAGTGTTACTTTTACCGTTTTGGCAAGGATTTCCACACCCTTGAGCATTTTTACCCTGGCATCGCTGCCGAATTTAATTTCTTTTACTGCCATTTTTTTATTCCTTATCCTTCAATTACGCCTAAAATTTCCGATTCTTTGATAATCAGACGATCTTCGCCGTTAAGTTTGACTTCGCTACCGGACCATTTAGCAAACAAGACTCTGTCACCCGGCTTAACCGTCATTGGGATCAGTTTTCCATCCTCAGTACGGCCTCCGTTTCCAACAGCCTCAACAATCCCTTCCGAAGGCTTTTCTTTAGCCGTATCCGGAATAATGATGCCTCCGGCGGTTTTGTTGAGTTCATCGACTCTCTTTACCAGCACGCGATCATACAATGGTACAAATTTCATAGCCTTTAACTCCTTTTATTTAAAATTTCTACACTCTAATTAGGAATTGAAAAATTCAATGTCAAGTCATATTTCAACAAAATTGTTTAATAGAGCCTTTAAAAATAAAAATGCCGAAAACAAAAATTCCGGCATTTGAACTGCGACACACTCCGATTCTATAGCTTGGAAGTGATTTTAAATTCCCTGTGCACCATCGCGGAAATCGCGCTTAAAAGGAAACTGATCATAATCAGGAAAGAAATCAACACAAACACAAAGAAGAATATCCAGGCATACGGATAAACGCTCATCACCGGTCGAGCAATCCCGCTAATCCAACCGTCGAGACTGAAAGTCTGCACCAAAGCAAACAGCGCCATCGGTAAATCTGAAAATTCGATAAACACATCGCCGAACAAACAGACCGCCATAACGGCAAACACATACATAAACACGCCGAAAACAACCGCCATCGCGGCAAAATTCGGCAAAATCATCAAAAAGATATTAATAATATTTTTCATTGGCTTAAAGTGATTGATGTAACGCAACAACCGAAACAGGCGGAAAGTTCTGAGCACGATCAAATAGCTGGTTATCGGCAGTGATGAAATAATAATTACCGTCAGATCAAAGATATTCCACCCCGACTTGAAAAAATACGGTCCGTATGCATACATCTTCATCAGCATTTCTGCAATAAAAATTGCCATGCAAAGGCGGTCAAGCAAAAACAGCGTCATTGCCAGCGACGGATCGCTGAAACCAATGGTCAAAAGTCC
>CAYXBH010000116.1:0-3698 GCA_964463185.1 uncultured Azospirillum sp.
GACAACCGACAGACTCGAAGTGAGCACGGATCTGGTGAGTGCGTCCGGTCAGTGGTGACGCCTCGACTAGAGCAAAGTATCCGCCAACACTATCCAAAACCCTGTACAATGTTCTTGCCGCCTGGCCGTCGGGACTGATAATCATTTTTTCTCCTGCTTTTTTCAACGGAGCCCTGATTTCCCCGTACTCTTCTGGTGGGCAACCGGCGACAAGCGCCAGATAGGTTTTCGGTAGCTGGTGTTCGCGGAAAGCCCTTGTCAGCAGTTCTGCATATTTACGGCTGCGCGCCAAAAGCAACACGCCGCTTGTATCTTTGTCGATCCGGTGCACCAATTTCGGACGTTCCTCTCTTTCAAACTTCAATCCGTCAAGGAGGCCGTCAACATGGAAACGAGTATTAGTACCGCCCTGCACAGCCAGTCCGGACGGTTTGTTGATCGCGATGATATTGTCATCTTTAAACAAAACCAGACTGCAGATAAAATCGACTTCTCTTTTGGTCAGAAGGGCACTTTTTCCCTGTTCTGCCTCGCCTTCTTTTAATGGCGGAATCCGAATCTCCTGCCCGGCAGACAACCGGAGAGAAGCTTCGGCGCGTTTGCCGTTTACCTTAACCTGCTTGGTACGCAGCAACTTTTGCAGGCGCCCCAGAGTGAGATTTGGATAATATTTCAGAAACCAGCGGTTAAGCCGCATCCCGTCATCGGCTTCCTTAACTTTGATTATTTGTACAGACATCAACTATCTTCTTCCCATCATTTCCTGTTTCAGCGCTAGCAGATTCAAAAAATCGTCTTCACGGCCTTCTCTGTCCGCCCGTTTTTTCAACTGTTCGCAACGCTCTATATGCTCTTCCATCGGAACCAGTTTCAGATTTTCGACGAACTTGTCAAAGTCATCGCCAGTTTTAAATGACGGTTTTTTTTTGCCAAATTCATAAATTTCTATAGGAAAATCGCTGTCAATGGCCTGCAGGATAAATTGTTCCACCGAGGCCGACACATTAAGCGACGTGCTTGGTTTAACACCTAGCGGATTACCGGATGGATAGCCGAACTTTTCTCTTAGCGCCCGGTGATTGTCAAAGGCCTCGTCGTTGTTCATTTTGCGCTCGACCACATTCATTGCCGCCTGATATTCATCCACGAGCATTATCTTTGCTTTAGTCTGATAACCGAATTTGGAAACGTGCTCTAGCGTTTTCTGTGTATTTGTCAGCACCGAAGTATCGTAAACAATGTCCATTTTGTTTTTTACCGCCGCTTTGTAAATTTCATTGCTTACCTGAGCGGCAAAGCGGGATACGTCACAGTCGCAGAAGTCTTCGCGGATGTCGATGCCGAGAGTTTTGGCATATTCGGCAATGACATGGTCGGAAGAAATCACTACTGCATCGTCCATCGCGGACGCTAACGTCGATTTGCCCGATCCCGGAGCACCGATCAGCGCACAGAAAGTCGGGTTCTTTGACGGCTTTTTCCCTTTCAAGGCTTTTTTTACCATCTGTTCGGTAAATGCCTGCTGTTCATCTTCGGCCAATTCAATCATCGCCTTCCTCCTTTGATTGTTTTTTGTTTTTCTCGCGGCGGAGCCTGTCAAAATACTCCACCCGTTTTTTGACTTCCCGTTCAAAACCGCGCTCTACCGGAAAATACAATTTTTGCCGACTGATACCATCAGGAAAATAGTTCTGCCCGGAAAAACCGTTTTCCAGATCCTGATCATAAATATAGCCTTCGTGATAGCCAAGCTGTTTCATCAGTTTGGTTGGTGCATTCAAAATATGTTTCGGTGGCATTAGCGACCCTGTCTTTTTGGCCAAAGAAAACGCCTTGTCCATGGCCTTGTACACGCCGGCCGATTTCGGCGCCGTTGCTAGGTAAACGGTCAGCTGCATCAGCGCCAAGTCGCCTTCAGGGGAACCCAGTCGCTCATAAGTATCCCAGCAGGCAATCGCCTGGGTAACTGCATTCGGGTCGGCCATCGACACATCTTCCACCGCAAAACGGGTCAGTCGGCGGAAAATATATTTCGGATCTTCGCCGGCCGTCAGCATCCGCGCCACCCAATAGAGCGCAGCATCAACATCAGAACCGCGCAGCGACTTGTGAACGGCAGAAATCAGATTATAGTGCCCGTCACGCCCCTTATCATAGACCGGCGCCCGCGAGCGGATAATTTTAAGCAGGCCGTCTTTGTCAAAAACCTCGCCGGCTTTGGCATAGTTAAACACACTTTCCGCCAAATTCAGAATATAGCGGCCGTCGCCGTCGGCGGTGGCCTTCATCAGCTCGCGCGCTTCGGCATCAACCGGCAGACTGCGCCCGACGTCCTTTTCCGCGCGAGAAAGCAAAACCTCAAAATCATCCGAACTCAGGCGGTTTAGTACAAATACCTGGCAGCGGGACAACAACGCCGCGTTCAGCTCAAAAGACGGATTTTCGGTGGTAGCGCCGACCAGAATGACAGTTCCGTCTTCCACATAGGGCAAAAAACCATCCTGCTGCGACTTGTTAAAACGATGGATTTCATCTACGAACAAAAGCGTGCCCTTACCCTGACTGGCACGGCGTTCTTCAGCATACTGGAAAACCCGTTTCAAATCGGCAACCCCGGCAAAAACAGCGGAAATCTGTTCAAAATATAAATTGGTATGCTCGGCAATCAGATGAGCAATGGTGGTTTTGCCGCAGCCGGGTGGCCCCCAAAGAATAAACGAACTGATTTTGCTGGATCTGACCATTCGTCCGAGTGGTGCATCCGGACCAACAATATGATCCTGCCCAACAACCTCGCTCAAATCTCTGGGGCGCAGGCGATCGGCCAAAGGGCGTTTGATATTATGCGAAAACAAAGTATCTTCCATGGTTTCCTATCGCTCAAAACCATCGCGGCCACGGCCGGGAATAAATTCTGTTTTTTCTTTCTGTCGACGTTTGGCTTCCAGCACGCGACGCTTACGTTCTTCAATTACGCTACGCAACTCTTCTTTGTTGGCTTTGTTCTGCTGGCGAATATGCTTAAGAGCCTTTTCGTCCTTAACCGGCGCTTTCTCTTTATGCTTAAAAACCTTTTTGCCGATTTTGACCAGGTTTTCGACATCCATCCCCTTAAAGCCGGAAACATTATAAACGCCGTAATTGCGGGCATCACCCAAAAACAGATCGGTAAAATCAATCCCCTTAAACTTGCTCTGATTCTTTTTCTTCTTCGGGGCCAAAATCTGTTTGATTTCCATTGCCGTCGGTACCCGACCCAGCGCCTGAGCAATCTGCTCGGGCGTAATGATACACTCGCTTAAATCAAGCTCCATAATGTTGATGCCGGTAAAATCAACGCCGGTAAAATCAACCCCGCGGAGATCTACTTTGCTGAGGTCAATCTTTTTTAAATCCAGCATGGTCAGGTTGATGCGGCTGAGATTGAGCTTGTGCGGATAATATTGCGCCAGATATTCCACCAATCCCTGCAGCTCTTCAAGGCTGATGCTGTCCATGGTTACATCCAGCAAAATGGCGTCCTGGAAATAAACGTCGGTTAAGACCACATTGTTCATAATCGCACCGGTAAAGTTGGTGCCAATCAGCTGTGCGCTGGCAAATACCGCCCCGGTCAGGTCCGCTCCGGAAAGGTTGGTGTTGGTCAAATTGGCTCCGGAAAAATCTGCTCCGCGGAGGTTGGAGCCGGAAAAGTTGAC
>CAYXBH010000117.1:0-3663 GCA_964463185.1 uncultured Azospirillum sp.
TATGTTTGACTGGATGCCCGATCAGGTCGGGCACGACACAGGGGGAGGTGGTTAGGCATGACGTAGGGGGAAGGATGACACTGGGGAAAAATGAAAGCGACCGGAACAGAGCGAACATCAACGATGCCTTCTGAAAATATAATATGAGTAGCAAAGAAAAGGGAACCAAATGGTTATGAGGCTGTTGAATCCGAGTCTTTTCTATCTCGTGGAAGCCAATAAAAACAAAATACAGCCACCAAAAATATTCAGATTTCTGTTGATAACTGTTTTGTTTCTTAAAAATTCGAGGAAAAAGTTAGTTTTTTGTGAGAAAAAGCTTTGTTTTTATTTGACTTGAAGGGAAAAATGTTTTTGAATTTTGTTGTAGCGGTTCTGCACCGCTTTGTTTAATATAACTTACATTTATAAGGGAGTCCTTTCATGAATAAAAATGAACTTATTGCCAGCATTGCCGCTGCAACCGGTCTGACTAAAACTGACTCTGCCAAAGCTTTGGATGCTTTCATCAGTTCCGTAACTAAAGCTCTCAAAAAAGGCGATGAAGTTCGTCTGGTTGGTTTCGGCACTTTTGGTGTCAGCAAGCGTGCAGCCACGACCGGTCGCAATCCTCGTACCGGCGAAAGCATCAAAATTCCTGCCCGTAAAGTAGCTAAGTTCAAACCTGGTAAGGCTTTGCAGGATTCTGTAAACTAATTTTTCTTTTAAGTCTTTACTAAAATTATCAAGGACGGCGGACTGCCGTCCTTTTTGTCGCCAGAATGACTAAAAAAAGGCTCCGGTAACCGCCATGATCGAAAAATCTCTTCGGCTCGCGCATAAGCACGGCGAGCAGATAAGTCGGTACCGCGATTTTGTGATTGAAAAAAAGACAAATCAGGCTAGTATCTTACAGTCTGCAAAAGATTTTGAATACAGAGTCGAATAATGAAAGAAAAAAGCAAAAGAAACAAAACTCTCTTTATTACCAGAGGACTGGTGTCTGTTTATTTGAAAAAATGTCTGTCGGCAGGCAAAAAAAGCCCTCCACTCGACGAATTGATCAACAAGACTGTCATCGGCGACAGCTTTACGCTTTTAAAGACCTTTCCGTCGGCGTCTGTCGATTTGGTGGTAACGGATCCGCCGTACAATATTGAAAAAAAATTCAACCAAAAATCATTCAAAAAAATGAACGATACCGATTATTGTGCCTGGCTGGAAAGCTGGATTTGTGAATTGAAACGCATACTGAAAGCAAACGGCTCTCTTTATGTCTGCTGCGACTGGAGTTCGTCCCCGCTGGTATATTTTGTGCTCAAAAAATATTTTATTGTCAGAAACCGGATTACCTGGAAAAGGGAAAAAGGCCGCGCCTGCCGTAGAAACTGGAAAAACAACCTTGAAGATGTTTATTTTGCCACGGTTTCGGATGACTATACTTTTAACCTGGATCGGGTAATGGTAAAAAAGTCTGTTCTGGCGCCATACAAGGACGAGCGTGGGCAGGCCAAAGACTGGTTCTGCGAAAAAGGGAAAAAATACCGACTGACGGCGCCCTCAAATGTGTGGACGGATATCACCGTTCCCTATTGGTCCATGCCCGAAAATACCGAACACCCGACCCAAAAGCCGGAAAAGCTGATTGCCAAGCTGATTTTGGCCTCCTCCAACGAAGGGGATATCGTGTTTGATCCGTTTCTCGGGTCGGGAACAACATCGGTTGTTGCCCGCAAGCTGAACCGACGTTATATCGGCATAGAGGCGGATAAAGGATATGCTGCTATTGCCGAAAAAAGACTGGAAACGGCAGCAGAAATTTCATCAATTCAGGGATACGACGGCTTTTGTTTTTCCGATCGGGATGATTTCTGAAATCTCCATTCAAACAAAGTAAAAACAATCAACAATCCGAAAAAAGCTTACAAATTCGAACCAAAAAAGAGCATAAAAAAACTCTGAAAACCAAACTATAGTTTTCAAAGTTCAAACTGGTGGGCGCTGAGAGGTTCGAACTCCCGACCCTCTCGGTGTAAACGAGATGCTCTTCCAGCTGAGCTAAGCGCCCATCCCATTCACGGAAAACTTTATACACGCATTAAAATAAATAATCAAGCAAAAAAATGCATTGTTTTTATAATTTTTTGATAAATACAGAATAAACAATTAATTATATAAACATTCAAAATCAGCCGGTGCAAATATATATCTCCGGGAAAGAACAAAACAATGGGAGAAACGACATGGACAGGGAAACGCCGGGGGAAATCTCCGACTGAAAAATCCCGCAACATTGCAGTTAGTGCCGGGTAAAAATAAAAAAAAGGGAACCAGAAGAGATGATTGTAAACGACAAAATGTAGTAGGGCTACTGCTATATTCTGACAGAGCCGAAAGACAAAAATTTTCACCAGGCCTTCAAGCCGGAGCTAACACCGATACAAATGCTTGATATGGGCGTGTTTAAGGAAAAGTATATGACAGACTGCTGGAAAGAATTTCCGGCGCATTGGTTTGGACACGCAATTCTGTTACCGGAAAATCCGGTTGTGCAAAAACCGCCACGGACGGGAATAAAATTGCGGGTTATACCCGGAAAACGCCTGCCATGAACAGACAGCCTTGAAAAGGGAAATTTTTTATTATATTGTCATCAACATTGATTCGGTCAAAAATTTTTAAGGAAAGGATTTTTATAAAATGCTGCATCCATGGCATGGCGTCAGTGCCGGTAAAGAACGTCCGGATATTGTCAATGCGATTATTGAAGTGCCTAAAGGTTCAAATGTCAAATATGAGTTGGAAAAATTAAGCGGCCTATTGAAAGTTGACCGTATTTTGTACAGTGCTGTTCACTATCCGGCCAATTACGGTTTTATCCCCCGTAGCTACTGTGGCGACAATGATCCTCTGGATATTCTAGTGCTGGGGCAGGAGGCGGTTGTGCCGCTGACGATTGTTCGTGCCCGCCCGATCGGGGTAATGAAGATGATTGACCAAGGCGAACCCGACGACAAAATCATTGCCGTTCATGTCGATGATCCAGAATATAACCACTATACGTCGATAGACGAACTTCCGCCGCATTGCTTGAAAACACTGAAGCGCTTTTTTGAAGATTATAAAATTCTTGAAAACAAAGAAGTGAGAATTGAAACCTTTCTCGGTCCGGAAGAGGCTCGACAGACGGTGCAGGAAGCATTGCGATTTTATGAGGATACCAAGGAAACCCTGCCCGGATACGGCGGTTGATTTTGTCGGTGTAGACTTCTGTAAAAAATACCCATTGCTCCCGAATAATTCGGGAGCTTTTATCATTAACTCTCCACTCTATTTCCTTTGTTTCCTTACTTATTTGGCAAAGAAGATTAGAAAAAACAACGGAATCAGAGCCGAAAATGGATAAGCTTCCAGTTACAGTTGACGGATAAGAAAAAAACATCTATAACCAACCGCATAATTGCATTTTTTTGAAAGTATGGATCATGGAAAAACTCAAAGAGCTGTTCACCAACCACTATATTATCCCGCAGGAATGGCTGTGGGTTATTTTCGGCGTTGTTGTTTTATTGCTTTTGTTTTTTGATCTGTTTTTGTTTAACCGCAAAAACGAAGTTCCTAACTTTGTGCACACATTGACCTTGTGCATAATTTATATTTTGGCAGCCTGCATATTTGGTGTGT
>CAYXBH010000118.1:0-3608 GCA_964463185.1 uncultured Azospirillum sp.
CCGGATTTTTACATCCGGTGTTTTTTTGCTGAAGTTTATTATGCCGCAAAAGAATCCCGTATTTTATGCGGGGATTTTTTATAATCAGCAATTATTTTTTGCCACCGATGAATTTTTTGCCTATCATATAAGGTTGCAGTTTTTCGGGAATGCGGATTGAGCCGTCGGCTTGCTGATGATTTTCCAAAAACGGCACCAGCGCCCGCGGGGTGGCAATGCCAGTGTTGTTTAAGGTATGTACGAATCTGACCTTGCCGTCGGCGTTATCGCGGTAGCGCAGATTGGTGCGGCGTGCCTGCCAATCGGTAATATTGGAGCAGCTGTGGGTTTCTCGATAGCAATCCTGGGTTGGCACCCAGGCTTCCAAATCATACTGGCGGTATTTGGGCGCGCCCATGTCACCAGTGCAGACTTCCAGAACCTGATAAGGTAGCTCCAGATCCTGCAGTACTTCTTCGGAAATCTGCAACAATTTCTGGTGCCATTTTTCGCTTTCAGCCACATCATTTTTGCAGATGATAAACTGTTCGGTTTTCATAAACTGGTGTACGCGCGTCAGCCCGCGGGTATCCTTGCCGGCAGCGCCGGCCTCGCGACGGAAACAAGGCGAAAAACCGGCATAAAGAATCGGCAGTTCATTTTCGGGGATAATTTCATCGGCGCGGAGAGAGTTCAAAATCAGTTCGGCCGTCCCCGAAAGATAGAGATCATCTTCGGGCATATAATAAATTTCGTCGCGGGAAAAGGGCAGGTAGCCCTGGCCGTAAAGCGGCTTTTCCTTGGACAGCGACGGTACGGTAATCACGCGGAAACCGTTTTCCATCAGTTTGTCCATCACCATCAGATGAATGGCCAGTTCCAAACGCGCCAGCTCGTTGGTAATGGCATAGGTGCGGGAACCGGAAACCTTGGCAATCCGTTCCATTTCGCTCCAGCCGTTTAATTCCATCAGTTCAACATGGTCGCGCGGCGTAAAGTCAAAATGCGGCAGCTCCCCGACACGGCGGCGGACAACGTTGCCACTGTCATCGGGGGCGACCGGGCTTTCCGGGCTGGGCAGATTGGGCATCCGCCACATGATATCGTCAAACTTCTTCTGTTCGACCGCCAGTTTTTCCTGCTCGGTTTTCAGCTCTTCGCCGATAGCTCTGCTTTTGGCAATAATTGCCGGACGTTCTTCCGCAGAGGCAGATTTAATCGAATTGCTCAGGCGGTTCTTTTCTTCGGCCAGTGCCTGGGATGAGGTTTTCAGTTTGTTTATTTCCTTATGCAGGGCAATTAACCCAGGAATGTCGACGGACAGACCTTTTTTAGCAATGCCCTCTTCAACTGCCTTCTGATTTTCGATAATAAATTTTATGTCCAGCATTATTATATGTCCTTAGAGTTTTTAATTGATTTATGAACTAAAACAGAGTATCAATTTTGGAGATAATTACAATAAAAATTTACGGGGATTCGTAAGAAATGTATGAAAACAAAAAAGTGTTGACCGGCGTAAAGCCGACCGGAACGCCGCATCTCGGCAACTATCTCGGCGCCATCAAACCAGCTATTACCCTTGGAAAACAGGCGCTTGGTGCCGGCGGAAAACATTATATGTTCATTGCCGACTATCACGCCATTAATGCGGAAAAAGATCCCGCCGTTTTGTGCGAAAAGCTGAAAGAAATCGCCTGCATTTATCTTGCCGCCGGGCTTGATCCTTCGCAATCGGTCTTTTACCGTCAGTCTGACATTGCCGAAATCCCGGAAATCACCACCATTTTGTATGCTTATACCCCCAAGGGCTTTATGAACAAGGCGCACGCCTATAAGGCCGCAGTCGACAAAAACCGCGCTGCCGGCAAACCGGATGACGATGGCATCAATATGGGGCTTTATACCTACCCTACCCTGATGGCTGCCGATATCCTTGCCTATGACACCGACATCGTACCAGTCGGCAAAGATCAGGTGCAACATGTGGAAATTGCCCGCGATATTGCCGGCGCCATCAATGCCCATTATAATCGGCAGCTTTTAACCCTGCCGGAATATTCCACCGATGACAATGTGGCGGTGGTGCCAGGCATCGACGGGCGCAAAATGAGCAAATCTTACGGCAATGTTATTCCGTTGTTTGAGGACGATAAGGCCATCAAAAAAGCTATTTTCTCTATCAAAACAGATTCCCGTCCGCCGGAAGAACCGAAAAACCCCGATGAAATTTTGGTGTATGAAATATACAAAGCCATTGCAACTCCGGAGCAACTGAAAGAAATGAGCGACGGTCTGCGGGAGGGAAAACTCGGCTACGGACAAATCAAAAATATGTTGCTTGAAGCAGTTATCAACGAAGTCCGGGATGCAAGGGAAACCTATCGCTATTATATGAGCCACTATGAGGAAGTGGAGGCCATGCTCGAAGAAGGCGCGGCCAAAGCACGGCCAGTGGCACAGGCAACCCTGAAACGCCTGAAAGACGCCGTTTTCGGCAGATAAAACAATCCCCGGTAGTTTCCCGGGGATTTCTTTTACAATCAATGGATGAAATTTGTCCATATTTTGATTTCTGACTGCGGTCGGAAAATTCCGGCTTTTTTACCGGCTTCTATTGATTTCAGCAACCAGGCTATTTCGTGTCCCAAAGTGCGCATTATCTGCAGTCCTTCTTCGTCTTTTTGTACCTCGTCCGGCGTGTTGCCGTGCACCATGTTCCAGTAGCAACTGCTGACAACCGGCATACGGGAAATGGAAAAATATTTGTTGAGCACGTCAAGATTGGCGGTTGTTCCCGCACGGCGGGCAGAAACGACAGCCGCACCTGGCTTGCCGGCAAAAACCGGAGAACCAGCATAAAACACCCGGTCAAGCACCGACAAAATCCGCCCGTTTGTATGCGCATAATAGGTAGGCGAACCAAACACGAAACCATCTGATTTTTCTGCCTTTTCAATAATGTTATTGACCTGATCATCATTAAAAATGCAGCGGTTATTGAGTTTGCGGCAGGCACCGCAGCCGATACAGTCACGAACGGCCCCCTGCCCCAGCCAGATGATTTCTGAATCGATACCATCTTCTGCCAGAGCAGTGGCAACGATTTTCAGCGCTGCGGCAGTGCAGCCGTTTTCATGCGGGCTGCCGTTGATCATCAAAACTTTCATTTTACTCTCCTTTTTTATTTTCCGGCGGCATAAAAATAACCTCTCTGCCTGATTTTTCAATTGTTGGGTATAATAAACCTTTTATAATGTCTTCGTCAACCAAACGGAGAATAAGTAGTCGAACTTGTCCCCACAAATTCAAATCTCTCTTGGGATTTTTATCATTACAAAAAGCACCTCAATTATGACCTTTTTCCTGATCATCGTAAAGAAATATCGGCGAGGAAAGACCTCTCTCACCAACTCTGGTTGATGATAAAAGAAGAAAAATGTCAGAGAAAAGTTTGGAAAATTCTCTCAAAGCTAAACAAAATCATATTGATAAATGTTAAAATTTAGGATAAAATGAATGTGTTGGAGGGTACATGGATAGGCAGCAAGATACAAAAATAATGTTTAACAAACTGGAAGATTTGCCCTCTTTAAGAAAAGGCTGGGTACGTTTAGTGCATCGCTGTT
>CAYXBH010000119.1:0-3580 GCA_964463185.1 uncultured Azospirillum sp.
CGCTATCAGGCTGAGGACAACGGACAGACGCCGCAGTTGCTACTTAACATCATTCCCGACGGAGCCAACAATACTTTGACCAACGGTGTTTTGGAAGTGGCCGGCGACGTTGCAGGAACCACCAACGTGGTCGTAATTTCCTTAAATGCCGATATTTTTACCGACAGCGCTACCGTTTTGAGCCCGTTTGTCGTTGCGCCGGCGGACGATACCTCTACTTCGGCAGCATTTAACGTCAGCCGCGTTATCGGCAGCCCGTATATGTACGAAACCCGCTACAATGCCCGTGGCGATGAAACCGGCAGCGTCTGGTATCTCGGAGTAAAACAGAAACAGGATACACCGGGCGAAGAAAGCGATAGCACGAGTGCTGTTTACGCTCCGGAAATCACCGTTTATGACGGCACCATCAGCGCCCTGATTGAACAAAACCGGCGGATCGGGGCACGGGTTGCCCGCGGGCTCGGGGTCAAAAGCTGTTGCGGTATACCCACCGTGTCCGAACGCCTGTGGGTAGACGCCTCCTATGAAACGGCGGATATCCATGCTCCGTCAGAAATAGACGCGGATATATACGCCGTTACGGCCGGGCTTGACCTGTTCCGCAACCGCAATTATCGCTTAGGCATTTTCGGTAGCTATCAGGACGGCAAATACGATTTTTCCGGCGATGGAAAATTTTGGTCGGACATCAGCGGCAAAATTGATATGACCGGCTGGCTGGGCGGTTTGTATTTCGACTACCGACGCAACAACTGGCAATTCCAGACCGTACTGTTCGGCGGCAAGCAGGATCTTGACGTATTCACCGGCGATCATGCCGTTTCTGCCAGCGCCGACGCCACGCAGTATGGTGCGGACATCACGCTTTCCCATACTTTTATGCTCTCTTCCGCCTTTGATCTGGAACCGAGCCTGGGAATTTTCTATACCAGTATTGATATGGATGACATCAGGGATAATGTCGGCAAAACGGCCTCGTTTGAAGATATGCATTACGGCGAGGTGGAGCTGGGGCTGAAATTATCTTATCTTTTCTGCCGTGGCAGCTGTTCTAACCGTTTGTACGTCAAACCGAGCGTTATCCAAACCTTTGGTAGCGGTGGCAAAACATCCATGACCGGCATTGCCAGACATTCCGTTTATGATGACCAGACGCTTGGCCGTGTGGAAATTGGCGGGGAGTTTTCTTTCAGCCGTTCTTTCCGGAGTTACCTCAGCGCCGGCCACACATTCGGCGATGACTATGAGGGCTTTGACATCAATCTTGGCTTAAATTATCTTTGGTAAAACAAAAATCCGAAAAAAAGAGCGCGCCCCCGGAAAGTGTCGCTCTTTTTGTATAAAAGCCTTATTGTCGACTGGATTCTCGGAGAATGACCTCCTCCTACGTCATGCCCGACTTGATCGGGCATCCAGTCAAACATAAGGCCATATTGTCTACTGGATTCTCGGGTCAAGCCCGAGAATGACAGGGAGGGGTGCTGGTTTCGGGTCAGGCCCGAGAATGATGCTTCTTTCCCTTATATCAGATTTCTTCCCCCTCCCTATGTCATGCCCGACCTGATCGGGCATCCAGTTAAATATAAGGCCTTATTTTTTTCTGTCATTCTCGTTCGGATAGAGCCTGAATTTGCGAAAACCGGTACTGATAAAAGATAGTTTATTAAATACCGCATTGCGTTGGAAAGAAAATTTGAAGATACCGTCTTTTTCATCATTTCCTGCGTTAAAACAGATTGTTCTCTTAAAAGGAGGTTGTTCCTTTGCGGCAATTTCCCAGTTTCCAAGCAGGCGGTTGTTCAGCGAAATTGCAATTTTTTCTGTTTTTTTCACATCGGCAAAGAAAATGATAAATTCGGCCTCAAGACACAACTGGTCGGTCGGCAAAGTCGATTCGATTTTCAAAAACAGTTGGTCTGCCCAGATTGTTCCCATGTCTTCATAAAACAAGGGGGTGTAATTTTTAATTTCCGCGGCCGAGATTTGTTTACCTGGCAGGTAAGGGATGGCATCCGCCTCCGTTTCTTTGTTCTCGGGTGTTTGCAGACGGCGGTAAAAGTCGGAATTTTTAGTAAACTCCAGCCCCAGTTTTGGCCCGTATTTTTCCTTCAATGTCAATTCTTTTTTCCACAAAGAGCGTCCGAGTGCCATGCCGTCATTGTCAAAACCGAGCGCCGCAAGGATAGTCGGGGCAATATCAAGGGTAGTCCAATCGTGTTTTTGCACAGTCAGACCGTCAATGGGATTAAGGATCATATTAAAAATTTCCCGGTCTTTTTTTTGCGGGTAGACGGAATTTTTGCCGATTTTGATATGGTCGCCGAGCACCAGCACGGTTGTTTCGGGATAAAAGTCTTGCTTTTGCAACCAGTCCAGAAAATCGGCGGCCATTTTATCGGCGCAGAAAACAATATCTCTTTTATCACCAAATTTTTGTGGACAGGAGGGATCAAGAAAAGTTGTCGGCTCGTGGGTATCGACCGTCGTAATCATTGTGAGAAAGGGCTTTTTCTCCGCCGCCAACCGCAGTATTTTTTCTTTTGCAATCTCGTACATAACGCTGTCTTTGATGCCCCAGTCGTTCCCGGCCGCTTTTTTAGTAATATCGGGATAATGGCGGATAAGCTCATCGATGCCCTCGGCAAGGTCAAACCCATGCTCCTTGACAAAGCCCTCTGTATTGGCAAAAGACAGCGAACCGCTTTTGATAAAATAAGTATTGTAACCGTTTTCCTTTAAGATATCCGGCAGACAGTGCGCATTGGGCAGATTGTTGTTAAGCAACGAAAATAGATTTTTGCCGCCAAGTTCTGCCTTAAACGGTAGCCCGCACATTCCCGCCACCTGTCCGGAAATGGTTGCATCGGTGTAAAGCAACTGATAAAAACCGGGAAAAGAATAATTTTCTCTAGCCAACGCGGATAACCGGGGAATAAGATTAATGCCGTCTACATCCACATAATCAGCCTCAAGCGATTCGATATAAAGAACAATCAGATTCCTTTGGGCTGCCTCTGGCAGCAGGTTGATGCCGGCAGGAGAAATATATTCTTTTTCATAAATCCTGGTTGTGCCGATCTTTCCTGTGATAAAACTGCCGATCTGAAAGGTGTAGATAAACAGACCGGCAAACAGCAACCCAGCCGTCAGCCGCAGCTTATTGCTGGCCCAAAGGGCGCCGATCGCAATCATCGCGGGAACCATGGTACAGCAAACAATAAAAGTGTATTTGATAAAGCTGCCGACGCCTTGCGTTTTGTTGACATAAAGCAGCAGATAATCAAGCCGCGAGCTTCCCCAGAAATAGAGGGTGAGCAGGGAGATCACTCCCAGCACCGCCAGAGTAAAAAACAAAACGATAATAAAAGCCGTTTTGACGAATTTCATTTTTTCATAACCTCAGTTTTTTATGTCTTTTGTTTTTATAATTAAAATTTGCCGGGGATACAAGATTTTTTAACCAGACTGGTAGCAGAAGTATTTAACTGGATGCCCGATCAGGTCGGGCATGACGTTAGGGGGAGAAGGTCGGGCATTGGAAAGAATGCCATTCTAAGATCTTGACCCGAAACCAACA
>CAYXBH010000120.1:0-3497 GCA_964463185.1 uncultured Azospirillum sp.
TCTCGGGCTTGACCCGAGAATCCAGTAGGAAATATGGCCTTGTATTTAACTGGATACCCAATCAGGTCGGGCATGACATAGAGGGGAAGATTGAGCATAAACGATGCCTTCTAAGAGATGATTATTGAAAACTCCCCCTCTTTAAAAAGAGCGTTTTTTTATGATTGACTTTCAAATAAAAACAAGTTATTAAGATAGCGAAAACCGAGAACCTTCCGCATGAAGGGTTTTAAATAACGATAATAAACCGGAGAAAAAAGATGAAACGTACTTATCAACCTTCCAAATTAGTAAGATCCCGCCGTCACGGTTTCCGCACCCGCATGGCAACACAGAGCGGCCGCAAAGTTTTGGCAGCCCGCAGAGCCAGAGGACGCGCAAAACTTTCTGCCTAAGGTGGGAGAATGCCGGCTTTTTTAAAGTTAAAAAAACGCAAAGAATTTGTCCGAGCGGCAAAATTGGGTATTGCGATTCCGACCCATACAATTGTTTTACAGGCGGTTCTCCGTAGCGACGAAAACATAAAATGCGCAAGGATCGGATATACGACAACTAAGAAAATCGGCAAAGCAGTTGTCAGAAACCGCAGCCGTCGGCGGCTTCGTGCCGCGACGGCGCTGTTTTTTGAAAAACTGGCCTTAAAAAACGCCGATTATGTTTTGATTGCTCGTTACAACACTGCCAACGCAGACTTTCAGGAAATCTGCCGGGATCTGCAATACGGCATCAAAAAACTGAACCGGCAGCTAAACAGAGAAAAAAATCATGTTCAGCCGTATAATCAAGCTCCCGTTTCTGCTACTAATTAAATTTTATCAAAAGATAATTTCCCCCCTGCTACCTCATAGCTGCCGCTTTCAACCGACCTGTTCCCAATATATGATAGAAGCTATAGAAAACCACGGCATCGTCAAAGGGGTCTGGCTGGGAACCCGCAGGCTTTTGCGCTGCCACCCCTGGGGAGGTTCTGGCTACGATCCGATTCCACCCAAAGATAATCCTCATCAAACAGATAAAAACTTGCATTGACGGCAAATACTGTTATATTCGTGTGATAACATTTTTTAGAAAGAAAACAACAATGAATGACGACATTAAAAGCTTTTATACGGCTATTATTCTTTCCCTGGTTCTTATTTTTGTAACCAACTACTTTTTCTTTCCCAAAAAAGACGTTCAGGTTTCTGAACAGACTGTTGTCAGCCTGCCGGAAACCAACGAAGAAAGCACCTCTGCCATCCAAAATGCCGTTCCTCTTTCTGCCAAAGATGTCGTTGCCACCAGCCCGCATGTCAAAATAAACACCGCTTCCCTAACCGGTTCTTTCCGAACCCGCGGTTTCCGGATTGACAATTTGTGGCTAGAAAAATACAAACAAACCCTTTCCTCCGAAAGTCCCGATGTCGAGCTTTTAATACCGGCCAAAACGGCCAATCCCTATTATGCGGAATTTGGCTGGCTTTCTTCCGATCCTTCTATCCGCCTGCCCAATGCCAACACCTTGTGGACCGTCAAAGGACACGAGTTGACCGTAAAAACGCCGGTTGTGCTGGAATGGGACAACGAAGAAGGATTAAAATTCATCACCCGCATTTCGGTTGACGAACATTATATGTTCACTATCAGCCAAGCTGTTGAAAACAATCGGGAAAAAGAGGTCGTTCTTTATCCCTACGGACTAATTGCGCGGGTTCCCACCTTTGCCAGCAACCGTAGCGTCGTCCACGAAGGCATGGTCGGCGTTCTTGACAACACACTGGAAGAAATAAAATACGACGATCTAAAAAAGGAAAATAAAGAATTTACCACCACCGGCGGCTGGATAGGCTTTTCCGATCGCTATTGGTTTTCTGCTATCGTCATGAATCCCAAAAACGAAAGCCGCGTCAAATACAGCAAAAATGGAGACAATTTTTACCAAACCGATTTTGTCGGCGCTCCGATAACCATTGCAGCCAACACCATCGGCTCCGATCAGATTATGTTTTATTCCGGCGCCAAAGAAATCAAGCTGTTGGATAAATACACTTCGTCCCACCATATTCCGAAATTTGATCTCGCCGTCGATTTCGGGTGGTACTACTTTCTGACTAAACCGTTCTTTTATATTTTGGATTTCCTTTACGGTCTTATCGGCAACATGGGCTGGGCAATTTTGCTGTTTGCCGCCCTACTCCGGCTGGTTATGTTCCCTATTGCCAACAAATCGTATGAAAATATGGCAAAAATGAAAAACATTCAGCCTAAATTAAAAGAGCTACAGGAAAAATATCAGGACAAAACCAAACTGCAGATGGAAACCATGGAACTCTACCGCCGCGAAAAAATCAACCCGGCCGCCGGTTGTTTGCCATTGCTGATTCAGGTTCCGGTTTTCTTCTCCCTGTACAAAGTATTAAACATTGCGATAGAAATCCGCCACGCTCCGTTTATCGGCTGGATCAAAGACCTTTCCGCGCCAGATCCGCTGACCTTGTCGGTCATCACGCATCTGCCGATTCCGGGCTTTCTTGATATTGGCATTTGGCCGATCATCATGGGACTGACCATGTATATTCAGCAAAAATTGAACCCTGCACCGACAAACAAGGATCAAGCACGGATTTTTGCCCTGCTGCCGCTGATCTTTATGTTTACGATGGGACACTTTGCCTCCGGACTGATTATTTACTGGACTTTGAGCAACATTCTCTCCATCATTCAGCAAAAAGCAATCATAAGGAAAAACAAAAAGAAATAACCCGATGGAACAGATCAACCCCCTTTATCACAAAGAAGAACTGGAAGCCGGACGCGAACTGCTGTCGGCAGCCTGCGACTTTGTCTTGGGGGTTGCCTCTTTAGGTCAGTTGCCACCAGATGACAAAATGGAAGAAATCGCCTTTGCCGGCCGTTCCAATGTCGGTAAATCGAGCCTAATCAACGCACTGACCGGACGCAAAGGGCTGGCCAAAACCTCAAACACGCCGGGACGCACCCAGCAGCTAAACTACTTTAACCTCGCCGGTAAGCTTTTTCTTGTCGACCTGCCCGGATACGGCTTTGCCAAAGCACCGAAAAATATAGTCAAAAACTGGCAGAAAATGATCTTTACCTATCTTCAAGGACGGGTTAATCTGAAACGGGTTTTTCTGCTTATAGATTCCCGCCATGGCATCAAAAAAGTTGACCACAACATTATGGAAATGCTTGATAAAGCAGCCGTTACCTACCAGATAATCCTGACCAAAAGTGACAAGATTCCGACAGCGGCTCTAAACAAAATCTTAAAAGAAACCAAAGCAGAAATAGCCAAGCATCCGGCCGCTTACGTTGATATCATTGCCACCAGTTCGGAAAAAGGTTTCGGTATCGATGAGCTGCAGGCAGAAATCTGCCGGCTGGCCGGATAAACTTTTCTTCCCAGATCGGACGGCAAAAAGTTTACCGCTTTATTTTACATTCTGTTCCATAAAACATAGTATTTACAGACTATAAAAATGTTTTACCATTAAATC
>CAYXBH010000121.1:0-3488 GCA_964463185.1 uncultured Azospirillum sp.
GCCCCTGCCTTTAGGGCTGGCATTTGTGTTTACAAACCAACGATCCGCGCCAGTGCTTCTTCTACTTTAGCTTTGTTGGCCAGAGCTTCCGCCTGCCGGCGTTTTTCTTCTTCGACCACGGCTTTCGGCGCGCGTTCGACAAAGCTCGGGTTTGACAATTTGCGTTCGTAACCGGCCAGATTCTGCTTCAATCCGGCCAGTTCTTTCTGCAAACGTCCACGCTCAGCGACAAAATCGACCACGCCTTTGAGCGGGATCAAGAGAGTAGCCTCGCGGAATACACTCTGAACCATATCGGGCGTAGTTTCGCCGTCATAGTTGGCGATATCTTCCAGCCGTGCCAGCGAGCAGACAATATTTTTGAAATTCCTGACGTCGGCCATAGTTTCCGCCTGCGCCCCTTTCAGCAAAACGGTCAGTTTTGTCGAGGCTGGCAAATTCATTTCCGCACGGAGGGAGCGAATCGAACCGATCAGACCGATAATCCGGTCAATTCCGCCGGCAGCTACCTTGTCGTAGCTCTCGTTTTGCGGCCAGGAAGCGTTGATCAGACGCTCGGTGTGAATGCCGGCATTGTTCCACAGTTCGCTGGTAATAAATGGCATAAACGGATGCAGGACAATCAGAATCCGATTTAAAACCCAGGCAAATGTGGCACGGGTTTCTGCTTTTTCCGCCTCGTTGTCTTCATACAAAACGGGCTTAATCATTTCGATATACCAGTCGCAAAAAGTTCCCCAAACAAATTGGTAAACAGTATTAGCTGAATCGGAAAACCGAAAATTGTTCAGATTTTCGGTCAGCTCGGCAGTTGCCTCTTTAACCTTGGCAACAATCCAACGGTTGACTGGGTGCTTGACGGAGGTTTCATCAAAGTCCGCCGGCAGCATACATTCATTCATCTCGCCGAAACGGGCAGAGTTCCACAATTTGGTGGCAAAGTTGCGATAGCCCTGGATCCTTGCTTCGGAAACATTGATGTCGCGCCCCTGAGTTTCCATCGCCGCCATAAAGAAACGCAAAGCATCGGCACCATATTTTTCGATGATTTCCATTGGATCGACGGTATTGCCTTTGGACTTTGACATTTTGCGCCCCTGTTCATCGCGAACCAGACCGTGAATATAGACTTTTTTGAACGGCACTTTTTTCATAACGTACATGCTCATCATCATCATGCGGGCAACCCAGAAGAAAATGATATCAAAACCGGTAACAAGAACTGAAGTCGGATAAAAGGTATCCAGATATTCGCTCTTGTCCGGCCAGCCCAAAGTCGAAAAAGCCCATAGGCCGGAAGAAAACCAGGTGTCAAGCACATCGGTTTCGCGCGTCAGTTCAACTCGCGATCCATAATGTTTGTCGGCAGCCACCTGCGCTTCTTCCTCATTTTCTTCGCAGAAAATCTCGCCGTCAGGGCCGTACCAGATCGGCATCTGGTGTCCCCACCACAATTGGCGGGAAATGCACCACGGCTGAATGTTGCGCATCCACTCAAAATAGGTCTTTTCATAAGACTTCGGCACAAACTGCATTTCTCCGTCTTCAACCGCACGAATCGCCTCTTTGGCCAGCATCGGTGCATCGACAAACCACTGATCGGTCAGCATCGGCTCAATCACAACGTTGGAACGGTCACCATAAGGAATGACCATCGGATGATCTTCGATCTTTTCCATAAAGCCCAATTCTTCTAGTTTGGCAATGGTTGCCTTGCGGGCGCTTTGGGTGTCCATGCCGGCAAACGGCGTGTTCTCGTTCAAAGTAGCATTCGGGTTCAAGATATTGATCAGTGGCAAATTATGCCGTTTGCCAACCTCAAAGTCGTTGAAGTCGTGTGCCGGGGTAATTTTAACTGCACCGGTTCCTTTTTCTGGGTCGGCATGATCGTCGGCAATAATCGGAATTACCCGGTTGATGATCGGAATAATGCACTCTTTGCCAATCAGGTGTTTTAATTTTTCGTTATCTTTGGAAACGGCAACCGCGGTATCACCGAACATGGTTTCTGGCCGGGTGGTGGCAATATGGATAAATACCTCCTCTTCCCCTTTGATCGGGTATTTGTAATAGTACATTTTGCCAACGGTTTCTTTCTGCACAACTTCTAGATCGGAAACGGCGGTCATAAATTTAGAATCCCAGTTGACCAGCTTTTTGGCCTTATAGATCAGACCGTCTTTATACAGATGGACAAAGATTTTGCGTACTGCATGCGACAGTCCCTCGTCCATGGTAAAACGCGCCCGCGACCAGTCGCAGGAAGCACCCAGACGCCGCAACTGCTTGCAGATGGTGCCACCGGACTTTTCTTTCCACTTCCAGACAGTTTCGATAAATTTTTCGCGGCCGAGATCATGGCGGGTAATACCTTCCAAGGCAAGATTGCGCTCAACCACCATCTGCGTGGCAATGCCGGCGTGGTCCATGCCCGGCTGCCACAAAACGTTTTTACCAAGCATCCGGTTATAACGAATCAGAATATCCTGCAGGGTGTCGTCCAGTGCATGCCCCATGTGCAAAACCCCGGTAACGTTCGGCGGCGGAATAACGACGGCATAGGCTTCCTTGTTTTTATTCATATTCGGTTTGAAATCTCCGGCAACTTCCCACTCGGCATAAATTTTTTCTTCAAAATTTTTCGGATTGTAAGTTTTTTCTAACATATCATTTTCCAATTTTAACAGATTTTATCAATAAAAACAAAACGCCCACAAAGTGTTACTGCTTTGGGGGCAGGAAGCTGGAGGCCGGCACTGACGGGAATATAAACCGCCTAGCGTCTGCCGGCCTTTACCATCACTCGTTCAACTTCTTCCGCAATCAATTTCGGTAGATAATGAGAAAGCCATTCTTCCAAGATAGGAACGATGGTTTCGCGGACAACATTTTGCAGCATGCGGTTGTCAAGCTTTTCGGCAACCGCCTGTCCGACAATCTGTCGCAGCAGGGCATCGGCATCAAAAGCAGGTTGTTCCGTACGGCGGCGAAAATCGTTTTGTTCAAACATACGGGTAAAGCTGTTGATAATTTCTTCAGAGATATCTGTAGCCGGCGGGATATTCGTTTCTTTTGGCAGGGCATTTGCCGTTTCCCTACCGACATAAACACCGGCATTAGGTGCTGCCGGCTCTTCTACAGCAGCATTTTCCCTCAAAGCGCCGGGAACAGGTGCATAAAGAAAATCTGTCCGCAAAGCCGGCGTGGTTTCTTTTTCAGGCATCGCTTTCGTGGCAGCAGGGTGGATGCTTTCAAAAAACGGTTTTTCAACATGACCAGTCGTCATCGGCGACATCTCAAAGACATCGTCGTTTTCTTTTTCCCAGCGTTTATCTTTTTCCCCGCTGTTTTCTTCCAGGAGCCGACGGATAGAAGTCAGGATTTCTGCCATTGAAAGTTCTTTATTTTCCTGTTCTGCTGCCATTTCTTTTTCCCGCATCAGTCATCCACAGATAAAGAAAGCCATTTACCACGGGTTTCTTTATAAT
>CAYXBH010000122.1:0-3484 GCA_964463185.1 uncultured Azospirillum sp.
GCAAAAGCTGATATTTATCTTCGTAATTTCTGTAAAAGGTAGAACGATTGATCCTGCTTTTTTCAATAAGCATTTTTACCGAGATTTCAGCAAATGGGGCTGTTTTTAGGCTTTCTAGCAGCTGGGTTTCGATGTTGTCCCGCGTTTTGATCGTACGGAGATCTTCTTTCATTGTTGCGCACCATCCATAAAACTTTTTTTGCATTTATGTTGCATAAGCAAATAATTCAAAAAAAAGATTGCTTATGCAATTTTTTCACACGTTCTATTGCTTGTTAAATCCCTGACAAAAGCATAGTATTATTCTAAAGGAAAATCCCTAGGAAGGAAAGGGGCAGAAAAGAGAATGAACAAATTTAGTCACGGTTTTCAACCGCTTAATATCAGGGGAAAAATTCTGAAAAATCGCATTCAATTTAGTTCGCACGCACCTAATCTTCCCACCGAAGATGGCGAAGTTACCGCAGAGCTGGTGGAGTATGTGACCAGACAAGCGGCAACCGGCGTTGGATTTTTGACGATCAGCGATTGTCAGATCGAGCAAAAAAGTGGAGCAAGCTTTCTTGGCGAACTCGACATTGAAAAACCCTCTGCCATCAATGGCCTGACAAAACTGGCTGAGGCAGCGCACGACAACGGTGCCCTGATATCGATCGAATTGTCCCATGCAGGAGCTGGCGCAAACCCTACGATGATCCACCAGCCTGCGTATTCTCCTTCCGGAATCCCAATCCCGGCGCCGATCTGTGCCACAGAGCTGAAGGTGATGGACAAAAACGACATGGGGCACATCCGCAATAAATGGACGGACGCCGCCAAAAAATGCGTTGCAGCTGGGTTTGATATGGTTTTGGTACATATGGCGCACCAAAACCTGCTGGGGCAGTTTCTCTCTCCGGCAACCAATACCCGTAAGGATGAATACGGCGGATGCTTGCAAAATAGGATGCGCTATCCGCTGGAGGTGCTCGCGGCAGTGAGAGAAGCGGTTGGGGAGGAAACAATCATCGAGGTCCGGCTGAGTGCGCAGGAGGAAGTGCCCGGCGGAATGATGATCGATGAAGTTTGCGAATTTGCAAAGGAAGCCCAGAAGTACGCAGATATCATCAATCTGTCCAGAGGGTCGATCTTTTTCCCTGCTGCCGGCGTTTTGCATATGCCGTCGTATCTGAGCGAGAGAAATCTCAACGTTCAGTTTGCAGAAAAGATGAAACAGGCGGTAGATATTCCGGTTTCGGTTGTTGGGAATATCATTACAATGGAGGATGCAGAGCAGATCCTCGCGCAGGGAAAAGCCGACATCGTAGGCATGGCCCGTTCGCTTATGGCAGAGCCGGAGCTGATTAAAAATGCATGGAAAGAGCAGACACAGCAGTCAAGACCTTGCCTGCGTTGCATGGAATGCAGCAATTATTCCGGCTCGGGCAGGCCGATCCGCTGTTCGGTAAACCCCTGTTTGGGAAGAGAGCTGGAGCAGAAAAATTGTGCAGAGCCCGAAAAGCAAAAAAAGGTTGTCGTGATCGGAGGCGGTCCTGCAGGAATGACCGCTGCACAAACATGCGCCCAGCGCGGGCACAATGTGGTGCTTTTTGAAAAGCAGGCAGAGTTGGGCGGTCTGCTAGAAGATGCGTCCGCACTGCCGGTAAAAGAGCTGATGCGAAATTACCTGAAGTGGTCGATTCAAAGGACCAAAGAGATGGAAATCGACGTCCGTCTGGCAACACCGGCAACGCTCGAGCTGGTAAAAAATGAACATCCGGATGCTGTGATCGTTGCAACAGGCTCCACCTATATCGCCCCGCCAATCTCTGGCGGCGACCTGCCCAACGTGATGATGCTGCGGGATGCAGAAAAGGATCTTTCTCAAATTGGGCAGCGTGTGATCGTTTGCGGTGCGGGCATCTCGGGAATAGAGTGTGCCGGTGAGCTATGCAGAATGGGAAAAGACGTAACCCTGATGGATCAGATCCCTGTTGAAAAAATGGGAAGCACACTGCAGCCGTTTTTGTTTATGAACTATTTTCTGGATATTTTTCCCAATCACAATGTACAGCTGGCGGGAAAATGCAGGATCATTTCGTTTGACCAAACAGGGCTTACGGCATATTCGGGCGATGAACAAACACATTTTGAGGCAGACACCATCATTCTGGCATTGGGCGTAAGGCCGGAACAGTCCCTTTACACAGAGATTCTGGCCGAATACCCGTTCGACAGCTATTTTATCGGCGACTGTGTTTCTAAGGGCGGAAATATCATGCGCGCAAATGAAAATGCCTATTGGGCTGCAATGAAAATTTGATTTTTATAAAAAAAAACAGAAAAGGAGTAGGTAGTTATGGCAGATCGTTTGAATGGAAAGGTATGTCTGGTTACAGGTGCAACCTCCGGAATCGGAAAGGCTGCAGCAGAGGCGTTCGCACGTGAAGGCGCAAAGGTTGTTTTTGTTGGAAGACGAGAAGAAAAAGGCAAAGAGATCGAACAAAGCATCCGAGCAGCCAGCGGAGAAGCTGTTTTTGTAAAAGCAGATATGACAAAAGCAGAAGATTGCGAATATATCGTGCGCAAAACGGTTGAGATATACGGCACGATCGACGTGCTTATGAACAACGCCGGAATGGGAACCGTAAAGCCCTTTGAACAGTATGACATGGAAGAGGATTACGACCATGTGATGCTGCTAAACCTCAAAGCGTATTTCCTCACATGCAAAGCCGCGCTGCCGGTGATGGTAGAAAAAGGCAAAGGAAACATCATCAATGTAGCTTCGCTGGGCGCCTATACCGGCATGCCTTTTCAGGCGTCTTATGCGGCATCAAAGGGTGGTGTAGTTCAGTTTACACGCACGCTTGCCGTGGAATACTCCAAAAAGGGAATCCGTGCAAATACGATTTCTCCTGGCCTGACCCTGACGGAAATGGTTGAGGAGGGAACAGAGGTAGAAAAGCTGCTGCGTTCAATCGTGCCGGGAGGAAACGCAGGCACAGCAGAAGGCGTTGCAAATGCAGCGGTTTTCTGCGCCAGCGATGAGGTTCCTTTTATGTCGGGTGAAAACATCATGATTGATGGCGCAACAAGCTGCGGGCCGTGTCTACCTGTGTACTGATGTTCACATGGAACGTACTTGTTTTCACTTGTCATAAACATTTGTGGTTGAAATTTTAAGTGCAGTGCTTTTTTCATACGCTTAAAAAAGCGAGATTCTCTTATCCCATGTAATAAATAGCACAGACATATTTACCATAAGATCATACAACGAGCGAAATTTGAATTCCAGCAAGGAATTTGGATTTCGCTCGTCTTTAATTCAAACAAATCCATTGACTTTAATTCACTGGTAAATAATGAGACGCCACTAACCTGGTATCTCCCGGACGGTATCGATAATTTAAAATATCTTATCTGCCAAGACGAAGACAATTACCTTATACTTTGGATGTTTAGATCCTTTGTGATTGAAGAGGGCGAAACTTATACATATGGG
>CAYXBH010000123.1:0-3434 GCA_964463185.1 uncultured Azospirillum sp.
CTTATGTTTTAAAGCGGGGGCGGGATGGAATTGTCAGGGCACAAAAATGCCGGCGGAAAAACCTGCCGGCATTTTGATTTTGTTTTAGCGGATAGAACTTTTATCTTTGCCGTTGTTGATGGGCAGCATACCCAGATCGACGGCGTTTTGGGATTTTTGAGCTGGTCGTGGCTCTTCTTTTAAGGGAGATTTTTCTCCGCTGCGGAGAAATGCCTCCAGATGCAGTTCCAAAGCTTTGGTTTTTAAGCCGTACTTTTTCATTTCGGCAATGGTTGACATCAATTCATCCGGTGTTGCCAGATAGACGTGTCCGTTTTTGCCGTTTTCGCCGTTCCAGAATTTTGCACATTCCTGATTAAATATCTGGGTTTGTTCTGTTTCGTTTTTGCCCAAATCTTTGGGGAGCGGCATTTCCGGATGTCCGAAAGTCATCATATAAATGCCAGCTTTGCCGCTATTGCCGTAAGGACCGTATATGCCATGCACCAGATTGGTTGTAGGCATATCTCTTTTGTTGATCAGAGCCACTTTAACTTTGCCGGCATAGGGAGTTCCCAATCCGCGGACAACTTCAAAAGCGGATCCTTCGGCAATTTCTTCCGTCTGGACGACGGCATTTGTGCCGACTGGAAAATTGGTTTTCAGACAGAATTCCTGCCGTCCGGGATTTCCATGTTCGTCGATCAGTTTGGCATATGCCTGATCAAAGCAATGCAAAATATCACGGATGTTTTGTTCAGAAATGTGTTTTAATGCTTTAGAACCGATTTTTCTGTTGTGTTGTGTATGTGTCTGGAGATGTTCTTTTTTCTCCGCGGCTTTGATAAAATCCTTTTTTTTCATGGGTGATCTCCCGAAAAGGCTAAATTTATATGTTAACATTATACCACAGGAAATATAAAAAACAACAAATTGTTTTGATTATTTTGCGATTGGAAAAGGTAAAAAAACAATCCCCGCCAGAGCGGGGATTGTCTGTTTGCGCAGGTTATTCTCCGAGGTTGTGGAACCTCTTTTTCAGTCCAAACATTAGCAAAACGAGCATAACAATGAATTCCAGTGCCGGTGGAATCACTGTCAGGAAAGCACTTTCGTTGAAGCTCAGGTAGTTTGAGGTGTGAAAATAGGGCATAAAGAAAGGACAGAAAATTTTTAAATCGAAGTGGTAGAACAAAACCGGGACAATTGTATAGGTTGACAGGGCGATCAATACTGGGATGACGGTCGTTTCTTTTTCGTTCCCTTGTGCAAACAAGGACCACAGGTAGATAAAGCAGAAATCCCGCAGCATGAACAGGATTGTTGCCCAAACCATGAAGTTCATACCTGTACCCATTTCCTGACTGAAATGGTTGAACTCGACATTGAGGACAACGGCAAGCGCCAGAATAACAGGGATGGTAATCAGGCTACGGGGCATGATCATAAACAGTCTTTTGTACTGTCTGGTCCGGTAATATTTCAGAACCATATGTGGGCGCAGTGCCATATTTGATTCTCCGCACAATGTGAGATAGGTTATGCAGAGAACGGCAAAGAATGATGTTAATGTGCCGCTGTAACGGCTCAGAGGGTTGTAGTTGGCATAGTTGTTAAAACCGAACAGCACGGCAACCAAGGAAATCGCAAATAAAAACCAGGCGACGGGATAAGGTTCCTGACCGAACTCCGTTTTGATTTGGTTGACGATGGCGATGAATCCCCAGACAATGAATATTGAAGAGAATATGATGCAGGCTTCTTTGGCCGAAAAATATTCGCCATACCACAAAATTCCCGTTCCGTTGCTGTTGAAAACTTTGTAAAGAGGGATGATCATGGCTGTTCAAAAAAAAAAAAAAAAGGTAACGTCAAATTTTTCAAAGAAATGACGCCAGCGGATGGAGTGCAGGCTGAGTAGCAGTGGCAGTATCTGTGCCGAGAGTCCCAGCAGGATAAAAATCAGAATATTGATCAAAAGCTCTGACAAGGGGACTTCCGGTAGCATGGTTTGGTGCAGGTGGTAGGACAGGAGATAAAGGGCAAAGCAAATGAAATTGCCATACCAGATGTAAACTGTGCTGCCGAAAAGTTTGCCGATGGCCATTTGGAAAGGCGACATTGATGTCATGACCTGAAATGACCAGGTGTTGGCGTTGATTTCTTTAACTACGGTTTCCGCTGCCAGCCGGGTTCCCCATATATATGTAAATATGCAGTAGAAAAATACGCAGATATGGGGCAGAAAAGAAAAGGGCAGGGTTTCATCGAGAATGTAGGCCAGCAAATAAACTGTGATCAGGAGAAGAGGCATGGCCACCATTTTTTTGGAGGTTAGTTCGGTCCATGTGTTTCTGATAAATTCGGGATTCCTAAACATTTTATTCTCCTTCTTTCAATGTTTCAAAGTAGGCTGTCTTGAGCGAGTTTTTCTCAATTTTGAACTCGATGACCCGGATACCTGTTGCAATCATGTTTTTGAGCAGGGAGCAGAGTTCCTGTTCTCCTCCCCAGACGGTGGTCCGGATGTATGTACCGTCGCCGGAGATGTCGCTGACGCCGTTTTCTTCTTCAAGATATTGTATCAGTTGTTCTGTTCCGCCTTTTACCCTGATGGCGATGTTGACTTTGCTGTCTTCACGGGCGGTCGTGTTGCTGGTGCTGTTGAATTTTTCGTATTTGACAATTCGGCCGGCGTTTAGCACGATAACATCGGTTGCGTAGTCTTCCAGTTCGGCCAGAATATGTGAGGAAATGAGCAGGGTGTGGCCTTTTTCTTTGAGTGAAACAAACAGTTTTGACAGTTCGAGCCGGGATTTGGGATCTAGTCCCGAAGCAGGTTCGTCCAGGATGATGAATTCTGGCTCGTGGATAATGCCGAGCGCAATTGCCAGCCGTTGGCGGAGGCCACGGGAAAGATTGCCCGCATAGGTGTCCAGATGTTCTGTCAGGTTGAGTAGAGCTGCAGTTTCTTCAATTCGGTGTCCGATGTCTGTGGTCGGAATGTCAAAGGCGAGAGCCGCATATTCCAGGCATTGGCGGGCAGTTAGGTTTTCGTACAGGCCGAAGACATCCGACAGGTAGGAAATATGCCGGTGGGCATTGCGCGAGTCTTCCGGCACGTTTATTCCGTTGACGTAAATTTCTCCGCTGAAAGGTTTGACCAGACCAGCCAGGCAACGCATCAGAGTAGTTTTGCCGGCGCCGTTGGGGCCGATCAGGGCGACGATGCTGCCTTTTTCGATTTCAAAAGAAAGCCCGTGCAGAGCTCTTTTAGTCATGTAGTCGAAGACCAGATTTTGAACTTTTATCATCTCTTTTTCCTCATCGGTTTGATTTTCGTCTAACAATATAATCCAAACTGAAAATAAAAAAAACAATAAAGTTTTTTTTAAAAAAATGCATGCAAAGGCAAATGTTGCGTAAAAAAACGCAAATGCGTTATAAGTAAACAA
>CAYXBH010000124.1:0-3417 GCA_964463185.1 uncultured Azospirillum sp.
GGAAAATGCACTATTCACAATTTTTAAAAATAAGAGTCGAAATTTAAGATAAAATATGTTATCACGACGAAAGTTGTTAAAGTATCGAAAGAAGAATTAACTATGAGTAAAAATCAACCTGCCGTTTTGGATTTTGAAAAAAAGATTAACGAAATTGAAGAAAAAATCAAAATGCTGAACACGCTGGCCAAAGATAGCAATGTTGATATTGACAAGGAACTCAACCGTTTGCAGATAAAGCTGGAAAAACAAATCAAACTGTCTTATGCCAACCTGACGCCGTGGCAGCGGGTACAAATTGCACGCCACCCTGAACGGCCGCAGTGCTTGGATTATATCAATGGGCTGATTGAAGATTTTGTCCCCCTGTGCGGAGACAGGCTGTTTGCCGATGACGCAACCATGATTGGGGGAATCGGACGTTTTAAAGGTGTTTCCGTTGTTGTCCTCGGACAGGAAAAGGGACGTGATCTTGAAACCAGGGTCAAATACAATTTCGGTATGGCCAAACCGGAAGGATACCGTAAAGCACAGCGTCTGATGAGCCTTGCTGACAAATTCAACCTACCGGTTATCTGCTTTGTCGACACTGACGGTGCTTATCCGGGTATCGAATCGGAAGCGCGTGGTCAGGCGGAAGCCATCGCTTCTTCCATTCAGAAATGCCTCCAGATCAAAGTTCCGCTGATTTCCGTTGTCATCGGTATGGGTGGTTCCGGCGGAGCAATCGCCATTGCGGCAGCGAACCGGGTATTGATGCTTGAGAACTCCATTTATTCTGTTATTTCTCCGGAAGGCTGCGCTTCCATTTTGTGGCGTTCCGGCGACAAGGCCAAAGACGCGGCTGAGGCACTTAAGCTGACTGCTCAGGATCTGAAGGTCTTAAACGTTATTGATGAAATTATCCCCGAACCGGACGGCGGTGCACATCGCGATACCGTAACCACCATCGAACGGGTTGGCGACTGTATTTACAAACATTTACAGGAACTGCTTTCGCTTTCCCGTGACAGTCTAAAAAAGCTGCGCAATGAAAAATTTCTGGAAATGGGGCGTAATCTGAATATTGAGGCATGAAAGCCCGGGTATGTCTTTTTCTCTGCTTGAAATTTTGCTGATGGCGGTGGTTGTTCTTTTGGTAACGGCAACTGCCGTGCTTTTTTGGTGGCGAGGCAAAGGTGGCGGCACAGCTTCTGCCCTGCTGCGCTCACAGATAGAGCTTTCGGGCCGGTTGAGCCAGCTCTCTGAGTATTATGCACTGGAGCAGGACAAAATAACGAGAGCAATCAACGAGCAAAAGTTTTCCCTTTTGAAAATGATTGACGAAAAACTGCTGCAGGTTACCCGTCAGGTCGGTGAAGGATTGCAGCTTTCCAGCAGCAAAACTGACGCTACGCTCGGACTTTTGCGCGAGCGGCTGGCTAAGATAGACGCCGCGCAGGAGAAGATCTCTAATCTTTCCGAACAGGTGGTTTCCCTGCAGGAAATCCTTTCCAACAAGCAGGCACGCGGCGCTTTTGGGGAAATCCAGCTAACCGATCTGGTCACCTCCCTTTTGCCGCCATCGGCCTATTCTTTCCAGACGGTTCTAAGCAATCAGAAACGTGCCGACTGCCTGCTCAAACTGCCGAACCCGCCGGGAATGATTGCCATAGATTCCAAGTTTCCGCTCGAAAGTTATCAGGCGCTCCGGCAGGCAAAAAACGAAAAAGAGAAGCAGGAGGCTGAGCGTTTTTTCAAAAATTCGGTAACCAAACATATTAAAGATATTGCTGAAAAATATATTATCCCAGGTGAAACGGCAGAATCTGCTCTGATGTTTTTGCCGGCGGAATCCGTTTATGCCGAACTTTATGCCAATTTCAGAGAAGTTGTCGAATATTCTTATCAGATGCGGGTCTGGATCGTATCACCGACTACATTGATGGCCACACTTAACACCATCCGTGCGGTGCTCAAAGACGCTCGGATGCAGGAACAGGCCGGTATTATCCAGAAAGAAGTTGGTCTGCTGACCGAGGACATCTGTCGCTTGGACGAGCGGGTGGACAGCCTTTGCCGCCATTTTGAACAGGCGGGGAAAGATATTAATGACATTAAAATTTCTTCTGCTAAAATCGGCCGGCGAATTGATAAAATAGAGGCGCTAGAGATGGAGCCGAAAGGAAACGAGGCTCCTGCAAACAGGCCAGCAGCAAGTTGAAAAAGCTGAAAAAATTGTTTTATGCAACAAAGATGTATTGATTTATAAAACAAAAACAGTTAATTTACAATTCGAACACAACAAAGAGGTATGAAAGTGACTAAATCTGAATTAATTGAAAGAATCGCAGCAAAAAACCCCAGCCTGACCGTTAAAGACATAGACCGGATCGTAACCGTTATTCTGGAAAGCATCATTGACGCGTTGTCCAACGGAGAACGTGTTGAATTCCGTGGGTTTGGTGCTTTTTCAATCCGGGCAAGGTCGCCAAGGATTGCCAAAAACCCGCGCACCGGTGAAAAACTGAGCGTCGATGCCAGAAACATCCCGCATTTTAAAGCCGGAAAACAATTATATGAGTTGTTAAACAAGGCAGAATAAATTTCTGCCTCACTTTTAAGAAAGGCAAGGCTATGAGTTTTGTAAAAATGATAATCGGACTGCCTCTGATCGTTATCGTGGCGGTATTTGCTTTTGTAAACAACGACATGGCTGTTTTCAGCCTGTGGCCGTTCGACATCGAAATTACAATATCCTTAAGTGTTGCCATCATTGTTTTTATCGTTTTTGGATATATTGTCGGCAAACTGGATTCCTGGCTTTCTTACGCGCCTCTGCGCAGCGCTTTGCGCGCCCAGCAGAAACAAAATAAAAAACTCAACCGAGAACAGCAGGAACTAGCCGGCAAAGTGGAGAGCTTAAAAGGCGACTTGGAAAATGCTAAGACCAAATTGGAGCTGCCACTTGCTTACCTGAAAAACACCCCCGACAAACCTGGGTTGAAAAGCAAAATTTCAAATTTATTCAAACGCAAAAACGAGAAATTCGATGATTTTTGGTGTTTGTAATTGTTACGAGGATTGAACTATGAACTGGCTGTCTGACTTTGTCCGCCCGAAAATAAAAAAAACAACGCCCAAAGAAATTGCCGATGACCTGTGGCTGAAATGCCCTGACTGCGGCGAACTACTCTTTTCCAAAGAGCTGAAAAAAACCTGGTATGTCTGCCCCAAATGCGGACACCATCTCCGTCTTTACCTCGATAAACGGTTGAAGCTTTTGTTTGACGGCAATTTTACGGAAATCAAACTGCCGGAAACAAAGGAAGATCCGCTTAAATTCAAAGATACGAAAAAATATACGGACAGACTGAAAGCATACCGAAAATCTACCGGAAATCAGGATGCTATCAAAATTGCTAGAGGGACAATCGG
>CAYXBH010000125.1:0-3405 GCA_964463185.1 uncultured Azospirillum sp.
GAACTGAAAAATCTTTTGAATTGGCTCAATTATGATTTATTGAGAGATTATTTCAACAAAATTGTTTAATAGAGCCTTTATAAACTATCAGATTTTTGATGGTCTCTCAAAACTCTATAAAATCATCCACATTTCGGTTTTTACACCATTTTGATTACGGACAACTGCGGCGCCAATCCGGACTGAACGTGCATATCTACAGCAACATCGGCATTTCCAATGGAAATATTAAAAAATTCAAAATTTCTGCTGCATACTTAACTTGCATTGCGACAATCATCATAATATTCACCAATTTGGACACAAAAAACACCAAGAATGACCAGTATTATTATGCTTTTGCACACAAAAGCATAATAATACTTGCGGCAACTTTTCAAAAACTGTTATATACTGGGCATACTAAAATTTATATTCAAGGAAACAAAATGGCAAACTCTTCCCAAAAACGCTCGGAACTCCGTTTTGAACGGGAAACGGAAGCCCTGCGGAAAAATCTGGAAAAAAGAAAAAAGCAACAGGCCGAACTGGATAAAAGAAAATCAGAAAAGGTAAAAAACGATGGACAAACTGAAAATTAACGGCGGCAAAAAACTGACCGGTCAAATCCATATCAGCGGCGCCAAAAACGCAGCACTTCCCCTGATCTGCGCTTCCCTTCTCACGCAGGAACGGGTTACCCTGACCAATATGCCCGCTTTGTCCGACATCCGCGCAATGAACCTGCTGCTTGAACAGCTCGGCACCAAAATAGAAAGCCGGGACGACGTTATCGACGGCAACCCGTGCAAAATATATTCTTACCAAACGCCGGAACTGTCGAGCCTTATCGCTCCTTATGATTATGTCCGTAAAATGCGTGCGTCATACTATGTTTTGGGGCCACTTTTGGCTCGCGAACACTATGTTGAACTCTCCCTGCCCGGCGGCTGCGCCATTGGCGCCCGTCCGATGGACATTCACCTTTCCGCACTTGAACAAATGGGAGCGGATATTGAAATAAAAAACGGATACGTCATTGCCAAAGCTCCCGGAGGACTGAAAGGCACCCACCTGATTTTTAACATCGCCTCCGTCGGTGCCACCTGCAATATTTTGATGGCCGCCACGCTCGCGCACGGCACCACGGTTATCGAAAATGCGGCCCGGGAACCGGAAATCGGCGATCTGGCGGAAATGCTCAACGCCATGGGCGCCAAAATTTCCGGCATCGGCTCCCCCGTTTTGACCATCGAAGGGGTAGAAAAATTGCACGGCGCCATTCACAAAGTCATTTCCGACCGCATAGAGGCCGGTTCCTACGCCGTCGCCGCCGCCATTACCCGCGGAAAAATAGAACTGCTGAATGCCATGCCCTCCACTTTGCAAACACCTCTCCGCATTTTGCGCGAAATGGGCGTCAGGATAACCGAAAACCCGAACAGCATTGTTGTCGATGCCGAAAGCTGCCGGCTGGAGGGTAAAGATATCATGACCGATTATTACCCCGGCTTTCCGACCGACCTGCAGGCACAGTTCCTGACTTTGATGCTGACGGCAGAAGGGGCTTCCATGATCACGGAAACAATTTTTGAAAACCGCTTTATGCATGTGCCAGAACTGATGCGTATGGGCGCCAACATCAACGTCCACGGACACGCTTCCGCCATTGTCCGCAGCGTCAAAAAACTCTACGGCGCCCAGGTTATGGCAACCGACCTGCGGGCATCTTTTGCGCTGGTTTTGGCCGGGTTGATTGCGGAAGGAGAAACCGTCGTCAACCGGGTATATCACCTTGACCGCGGTTATGAAAAGCTGGAAGAAAAACTTCGAGGCGTCGGCGCCGACATCGTCCGTATCAAAGAACCGGACTGACACACAGAGCGGAATTTCCGCTTTTTCATCTCCATCACCAAAACAGGCCGCTTCCGCAGCCTGCTTTTCTTTTGCCCTTTTATCCCGGGAAACCGGCAAGAACTGTCAGCGTCCTTTGTGGCCTTTGTCAAACCAGCGTTTCATCTCCGCCCACATTTTGTTTTTGGCCATCGAAATATTATAATTGCACTCCCCTTTTGCAATCCGTTCTTTCCCAAGTTTTTCAATATAACCCATTTGCTGGTATTTTTCTTTTTTCAAAAATCGGAAATATTTCAGCCGTTCAGCGGGAATCCGCTGCCGCACTTCTCCTTCCCTGCCGGCTATTGAGGGATAAAAATCAATTCCATCAATAACAAACATCTTTTCCAGCAACTGACGATGGCGCAGAGAATCCGGCTGAACACCGTTATAATTAGTTTTGCTTAAGATATGCGCCGTCCGGGAGGTATTACCGCAGACATACATATCAAATTTTTTCTCCATCCAACTGTCAAAAACATTATTGGCAATAAACCGAATTTCCTTTTCTGTCAGATGTTCAGCAACCGGTTTTATTTCTCCTCGTTCCAAAGCCTTTTTATAAAAATAAAAACGCCGGGTAATAAAAGACAAATCTTTACCGTTTTCAAGATAATGCTTTCTTTGCTCCAACAGCTGGGCAATATTGGCGGAAATTTCATCAAGACAACATTCTACAAACTTGTTTTCATAGCTCTGTCCGGCTCGCCCAATACCGGACACGGCATTCAGATAATGTTGATATTCGTGCCGATAGGTACAGTTATAAGCATCATTATAGACATCAACAATTTTTTGCAACTCATCATTATCGGCTTTAAAATAACGCAAATTCAGACGATCGTAGCTATAGTTACCCAAAGTCGGCAGATACCCCAGGCTGTCATTAGCCTCCATCCTGAACACAATATCTCCCTCTCCCGGATTTTCCACAAACTTGGCATAACGGACGTACACCGTATCCACGGTCTTTATCAATTTTCTTTCCAAAAACCTCTCATGCAGCTTAGCATCTTTGGTTCTGAAATCGGCCAGACTATCAATATTGACCATTGTGCCGTCCGCACACAACAGACGCCAGGCACCAGCCCGGTAAGTCAGCCGGTCATAAAAATCCTGCTTGTTAAAAGTATCCTTGCCGACAACGACCTGGATTTTGTCAAAATCTGCAGTATGCGAATGAACCACGTTCCGCATCAGAGGATAAAAAGAAACGCCGGCGGCCAAACCTACACTGAAAGCCGTCCCCATCAAAGTCTTTTTTAATTTTGTGCGTTTCATACCTCCCATCCTGACACTTAAGTATAAAACATTTTATGACAAAAGCCAAGTCTTTTGACAAAAAAATTAAATTCATGTTTATCTGCCTGCCCGGCAGCTTCACCAACAGATAAATACGCAATCAACAATCTTTTTATAAAAAATTCTTTAAAAAAAACACTCTGTTCCATAAAACATAGTATTTATAGACTATAAAAAAATTTCACCCTTAAATCAATATTAACCAGTCATAAATTCATACATTCTTAG
>CAYXBH010000126.1:0-3374 GCA_964463185.1 uncultured Azospirillum sp.
TAAATAGTGGTTAGTACAAGTATTTATGCCTTAATATTTGCATTAAACGCTTTGTCTAAATCATTTAATATTTAAATAATTCGAGTGTTATTTTAGATATTATACAAATGATAATCCTATTATCCACAATAAAATGAAAGATATGCAGAACATAGAGAGCCTATTTATGCTTTCTTCCATAATAAATATCGCAGCAAAAGAAAAAATCTATATGTCCATTGTAAGTTATACTATTTTTTTGCTTTATACAAGCCCCTCAAACAACTTTTCAAAAAAATATTCCCAAGATCTGTAGCCCTGGGAATAAAGAGAGTTTTAACGCGCTTTGGAAGCACGAAGATTATCATTCCACTGACGGACGGCTTCTTTCGGCAATTCGCCTTTTTTCTGCCATTTTCCGTTCCTCAGCGTGAATTTTACAACATAAATCCGGGAACCAAGCTGCAGCGTATAATAACGCTCAACGCACACATTTCCTGTTATCAGGTATGCTTTTCGTATCTCAAAGATATCACCGTTTGGCTGATGTCTTTGTTCAAATACGACCCGCAGGCATTGGCCGTCGGGAAGAAAGGGATCGCACATGTTTTCGATTTTTCTCTCAAGCTGGACAAACTTTCCTTTCAGATTAAAGTAGACCTTAACATTCGGAATACGGCTGGTTTGATAAACCAACATTTTTCCGAGGCTTGGATGAACAGTTGTCGTGTACTTGTGGTTCCTGGCCAGGTTGTTGACTACAAACATTCCGTTTTTTTGGTCAAACACCAGCGTTTTTTTCAATGATAATAACTTCATAAAATAATTTTTTCTCGAGTATTATGATACTCTTTTTCGGCGTTTTATGCAACTATTTTTTGTCAAAAAAAAGGCCGCCGTACCGGCAGCCCCTTTTGAAAGATTTTTAGAAAAGTTTTACCATTTCAGTTTGCCGCACACTTCCTCGTAGGAATAGTGAGGCTGGTTCGTGTAAAGCACCAATGCAAGAGGAACCGAAAAGATTTCTCTTGCCACATACATCACTTCATAAGCCTGTATATCAGCAATGAAATTTATACGGTCATTGATGTTGTACATGTCTTCATCACGACCAAAAAACTGCCAGGCAATCTCTACAGCGGCAGGCTGCGGCTGTGAGAAGAGCCAAAGTTTTTCTGTCATTGCCCACTGTTTGGATGTCTCCATACGGCGGGGAGAAGCTTCTGTTGTGACCACGCGCACCACGTTGTTGCAGATCTTGTCGATGATTTCGTTTGTCGACAGCTGGGCAGACACTACAGAAATGCGCAGTGTACGCAAACCATAGTAGCCGGCAATTTTGACTTCAATCTGAGCATCGGTCGGACGGGAAACCTTTTTACCGGGGGCTACTTCCACCTCATTGAAAGATCTCTCCAGTCGTTTGGACAACATACTCATCATGACGTTTGCCTCGGGTGAACCTTTAATGTCAGTAACATCCCAGCCCATCATAACCTGATTATAGGTTCCGTTGGACGAGAGTTCGGCATAGCCTCCTGTGTAAATGTGTTTTTTCACACGATGGCGTTCGCCTGCCGGAATTCTGCCAAAATATTTTTCTGCCTCTTCTTTTACCGTAGCTTTGTTGAGCTTCGGTCCGGTAACCACAATCACCAAGTTCTTGCCGCTGTAATAAGTTGCAGCGAATTCAGAGAGATCAGTCGCCGTATAGGATTCCACCGCTTGAATGTAGCTTTCGGTATCCCATACAACTTTGCCGGACGTAGCCCGGAAAGCCGTATGTTTGTACAAAAGCTTCAACTGGCGTTTGATCAAAGGTGCCATATCACGGGTATGCTGAACGATGTCTGTCGCCGACTTCTTAATCAATTCTTTGCCCAGATAAGGAGAATGAACTAAATTAGACATCTTTGACAAAGTCATCGCCAGTTCGCCCTCCTGGTAAGGAGTAAAGAAACTGGTGATCGTTCCGCCACAAACCGTCGCCACTTTGCTGGTTTGCTTCATCAAAACATTTTCAAAGAGTGCCGCGATACCCAATTTGGGTTCATTAACATGACCAACATTTGCTGTTACACAAACTGAGTTTTCGGCTGCTCTTGCAGCAACAACGGTAATACCATTGCTTAATTTAAACTTTTCCATATGTTTGTAGAAAAATAAATAAGTAAATAAATAATAGTTAACTGTAAGTTAATGTATAGGCTTTTTTTTGCAATTCGTCAATATTTTTGGCGATTTTTTTGAAAACTTTTTTGTAACCCTATGAAAATGTGCCTTTTATTTTTCCTGTTCCTGTCGTTTTTTCAAATTTATTTTTGCTTTTATTTAAAGACTCGGAAAAGAATCAATCTTCAATTTCGGTATAAGAAGCATAGTCCCTGATATCCCAGTCGGCATTACGGCAAATAATCCGGGCGGGAACACCGGCGATTACAACATTTTTTTCGCCAAACTTTTTATTGACCAGCGACATAGCGCCGACAATCGAGTTGTTCGCTATTTCCGCCCCTTTAAGCAGCATGGAGCGGGCGCCTATCCAGACATGGCGGCCGACTCTTATGTCGCCGGGCTCGTTTAAGGGATCGCGACTGCCGCTGTTTACAAGCGTGTGGCCGTCGCCGGTGCGGATAATGCAGCCGGTGGCTACCAGCACCTCGTCCCCGAGAGTTATGCCAACACCTTTCTTCTCTTTGGCCAAAACGGAGATACCGTCGTTAAAAATACAATTCCGCCCGATTTCTATTTTGCTGCTGTTGGACAGATAAAAGAGCGTGCCTACTGTTTTTCCATGCGACTCCTTTTTGCAAAAGCGGTTGAAGTTGCCAAACATTTTCAGCCGGCAGTTGAAAAAAGACTGCGGATACTCGATCCGGACATAGTTGTTATCACCGCTGATTTCTATATCCAGACCGGTGATTTCCTCTTTCAGCTCCCGTTCTTTTCCTTTTTCGACAATCAGCAAGCGGTTGTTTTGTCCCGTTATTTTCAGTCCCATGTCAGCTCCCATCAGTAATTTAAAAACGTGGGTTCAAAAGCCGGCTGCTCGGACGGAATGTCCACCGCCTGCCAGAGGTCTTTTTCCGGATCATAAGTAATATGAAAAAAGTCGCAGTTGGCCAGCCGGAAAAGACGACGTCCGAACAAAACGTTTAACAGCACGGTCATTGCGTTGCCGTGGGTAGAAACGGCAATGTTGCGGTTGTTATATTTCAGCGCGGCATCGCGGATGGCCGCTTTCATACGATCGGCCACTTCGCCAAAACTCTCGCCGTCCGGAAAGTGCGCCGAATAATCGGCATAACATTTGCGGAAATCGGGAAATTTTTCTTCCCGTTCTATGGTGTACATCCCGTTTAAGCGGCCATAGTCAACTTCCCGCAACCGGGGAT
>CAYXBH010000127.1:0-3256 GCA_964463185.1 uncultured Azospirillum sp.
TCGGCTACGTTACGACCGAAATGCAGGCTGTTGACAGCAAAGGCAACGTCATTGGTCGTATAGGCGATCAGGAATATGCTCTGGCCTTTGACGCCAACGGTAATCTTCTGGGGTATGTAGACGAAAACGGCAATGTTATAGACGCTAATGGCAATGTTATAGGTCAGGTAACGGCCGACGGTACGGTAATAAATGACAAAAATATAATAGGTAAGGCCGGCGAGGCCAGAAAACTGGTTTATGACGAAAACGGCAAAGTAATTGGTTATGTCGATGAGAAAGGCAATGTCCGAGATCTGAACAACCGGATTATCGGTGAAGTCGTTGCCGGCGGAGAAATTGTCGATGCCAACGGCAATGTTATCGGTATGCTGAACAAGGATGGTTCTGCCGTCAGCCCGAACGGCGAGGTTTTCGGCAATCTGAAACTGAACTGGTACGAAAAGCCACAACCCTCACAGCCGGCGGATCTGCCGGAAATCGGAGCCCGAACGGTAACCGATGTCGGACAGTTCAAGCGCTCGCTGAATATCGCATTGACGCCGGACGGCGAATATTTGGGCGATATTTTGGAAAACGGCAATGTCGTTGACAAAAGCGGAAAAGTAATCGGCAAGCTTTTACCAGATGGTCTGGTTGTTGACACTGAAGGCTCTTTGATCGGTATTGAGGAAGCCGCCAAAAAATCCGATACTGGAGAAATGTTTGTTCCTGCCGGCACATTTGGTCAGGGTGGGGCATATGGTATAGGTGCCGGTGGTGGTAATCTGGGGCCAGGTGGCGGTTTTGGTCCCGGTGAGCGTTATGACCCCCAGCGTGCGGCTGCTTTACAGGCCGCTCAAAACGAGCGTCGTCAGGGAATGTTTGTCGGCAAGCTCAGCAGCAATATCCGCAGAGAGGCATTTGATGGATATCAGAAAGACTGGGCAGATCAGGGTATTGACAAAACAATTTCTTCTTGGCGTGTTGACATGAGCCTGATGATTCTTGCCGACAAACCAATACCGGCGGTTATTGCCCGCTCAATTGATACGGAGCATCCAGTGCCGGTTACGGCTTTTGTAGAGCGCAATGTCTATTCAGAAGACGGAAGAAACGTTGTCATTCCAGCTGGCAGCCGGTTGATCGGCGAGCTTGGAGGGGCGTCAACAGGGGCAGAAAGTTCTTCGGAATCGGCCAGGGTCACGATTTCATGGCAACGCCTGATTCGTCCGGATGGTGTATTGTTTACATTCCAGGGCGAAACCGGAGATGCTTCTGGCCGTGGCGGTGCTTTAGGGTATTATGACCAGCAACTAGGCAAAAAATATGGGATGCCTCTGATCACCACTCTTTTAACCAGTGCCACCAGCTATTTGATGGCCACGGATGATGAAACGAACGATACAGAAATAGAAACGTCTCGTCAGCAGGCGGCAAATGATGCTCGTGAAAACTTTATCGACCAGATGAATCAGATATTCAATATGATTTTGGCTGATAAGACAAATATCAAGGCTCTGACGTATGTTCCGGCCGGCACCAGAATCATCGTGTATCCGAGAATCGATCTCTGGCTGCGTACAGCCGAGCTTGATATGGATGTCTCGACTAATATGAGGACGAAAGATGTTCTGATTGATGATAAAGAAGCCCAGGATCGTATAGCAACTCAGGCAGCTGAACGTCGCATTAAAATGGCTGGCGGCACGGGTGGATCGAGTTCGTCACAGGTTGTTTACGAGTCTGAACAGTCAACAGCACAACCGGTTCTGTTGGATGACAGCAGTTCAAAGTCGAGTCGTACGTCGAGCTCTTCAGTTGGAGCTACGCCGCCTCCTCCGCCTCCCAGCAGTGGAAGCTCATCTTCGTCATCATCCTCTTCGTCCACTTCCAGCAGTGGTGTACCGCAGTTGTTTTAAGGAGGAAGTGATATGAGTTTTGAGGTGTTGGAATCTGTCTTAAGGCCGCTGTCATACTGGTATAACCAGGAGAATATCGAAGAAGTTGCGATCAATCGTGCAGGTCAGGTGTGGCTGCGCCTGCGCGGTAAACGCGCTTATCCGTGGGTTATGTATAAAGATGAAAAGCTGACCAAAGAATATTTGACCGATCTGCTTTATATCATAGCCAACACATACGAAATACCTTTTGATCCGATTGCTGGCAGCCCGGTTGTTTATGCCAGTATTCCCGGGGAACATCGTTTTTCGGCCATCTGTGGCAAAAACGTGATGTATGATGAAGAAGACTTAACTGGTGGTATTGCCCTGACGATTCGTGTCCATAGCGACGATGTTGCGTTTGGTCTGGGTGATTATGGCCTGAAACAGGGTGAAAAACTGCATCACATCAATCCGCTGAAGTCCATCAAAGATCCGGAAGATCCATACGAACGGCTGTTGCTGAGCATCAAACGGGGCGATCATATTTTAGTCAGTGGTGCGACTTCAACCGGTAAAACGACGTTTTTGAATAACTTGTTGAAAATTTTAGATATTCATAAGCGGATTATCACCATAGAAGATACACGAGAACTTTTGGTGCCGCACCCGAACCGTACCCATATCGTGATGTCCCGTACCGAACAGACAAACCAGTTTGACTATGCCAAAATCATTGACTTGGTCGTTCGTTTTACGCCGGATGCTATTATTGGCGGTGAAATTTCAACAAACAATGCCGGCGCTATATGGGAACTGATGGGATCCGGGCACGATAACTGCCTGGCAACCATTCACGCGGAAAGCTCGGGCGCAGCCTACGAAGCATTTGTTGACCGTATTTTGCACACATACCCGAGTATAGACCGCCAGAAAACAATAGAAGAAATGCACCATAAACTGCGAGTGGTTCAGATCAACCGTGATGGCAACCTGCGTGCCGTAACAGAAGTTACATAGAGTGGTATAAATACCATAAAAACCCCGGTAAATACCGGGGTTTTTATAATTCGAATGTCTGTACGAACCGGTAGAGAATATTCTTCTTCCCAATGCCCGACTTCCTCCTCCCTATGTTCTGCCTCTTTCCCCCCTCATGACATGCCCGGACTTGCCTCAAACGTCCAGTCAAACATAAAAAACTCCCCCTTGTTAAGCAAGGGGAGTTCTAATATGGAGCATTGGTTTTTATTGCAGCGGCGGAATATTCAACTGCGCTATTTCTCCTGGTTTGATCTTTACGCTGGAATAGCGCATATTTCCTGTTTCGATCATAAAACGCTGCCTGCCAGTCAGTTGTGCGGCCAGATCATAAAAATCACGCCCGTTCAAAT
>CAYXBH010000128.1:0-3239 GCA_964463185.1 uncultured Azospirillum sp.
TCCACCACCACCGATTTGGGCACATAAGGTGCACTGTCCAATTCGTTAAAAGACAGGTCTTTATCTGGACTGTCCGGATTGTAACCGAAAATGGCCTTGTGCCATATCAGTTTACCTGTCAGTTTTTTGCCGTAAGGATCAAACAGTAGCTTGTTAGGATTGAAACGGTACCCTTCTTCTGGTTTATAAGGACCGTAAACGCGATAGCCGTATATCTGCCCCGGTTTCAGTCCGGCGACATAAACATGCCAAATATTGTTGTCATTGCCGTTGATAGCAATGCGGGAGATTTCCTCGGTACCATTTTTGTTAAACAGGCACAGCTCGACTTTGGAAGCATGGGCGGAAAATAGTGCAAAGTTGACGCCCCTGCCGTCAAAAAAAGATCCCAGCGGATAGGCTTTGCCCGGTTGTATTTTATAACTATTCATTCATATCTCCCGGTTGTTTATATATTACCGCACCGGCTTGATGACAATAGTTGACAGCGCAGGCAGAGTCAGTTTGACCGAATAGGCCTTGCTATTCCACTCTTGTCGTTCAGCCTCGCGAGGCCCGTCATTTTTGACGCCGCTGCCCCAGTAGCTTTTGTCATCGCTGTTGAAAATTTCCTGATAGCTGCAGTTTTCGGGAACGCCGACCCGGTAATCGTTGCGGACAACCGGCGTGAAGTTGCAGACAACAATCAGATAGTCGCCTGGATTTTTGCCTTTGCGGATATAAGAAATAACGCTATCAGCCGCGTTGGCATGATCCAGCCATTCAAAACCGTGATAGTCAAAATCTATTTCATAAAATGGAGCATTTCCCTTGTACATCAGATTGAGGTCACGCACGCAGCTTTGCATTCCCTTATACATCGGATACTGCAAAAGGTGCCAGCGCAGGCTTTCGTCGCAGTTCCACTCCCAATCCTGACCAAACTCGCAGCCCATAAACAACAGTTTTTTACCTGGATGGGTATACATAAACCCATAATATGCGCGGAGGTTGGCAAACTTCTGCCATTCATCGCCAGGCATTTTATAGAGCATTGAGCCTTTACCGTGAACAACCTCGTCATGGGAAATCGGCAAAATGAAATTTTCGTTGAAGGCATAAAGCAGACCAAACGTCAGCAGACCATGGTGGTACTGGCGATAGATCGGATCTTTGTTGATGTAGCGTAGAGTATCGTTCATCCAGCCCATATTCCATTTATAGCCGAATCCGAGGCCGCCCATCGAAGTCGGACGGGAAACCATCGGCCAGGCCGTTGACTCTTCCGCACAGGTGCAGGCGCCCTGATTGAGACCGTAAACAAGTTCATTCATCCGGCGCAGAAAAGCTATTGCTTCCAAATTTTCATTGCCACCATAAATGTTGGGGATCCATTCACCGGGATTGCGTGAATAGTCAAGGTAAAGCATGGAAGCCACCGCGTCGACGCGCAGCCCGTCAATGTGAAATTCTTTCAGCCAGTAGAGAGCATTTGAACAAAGATAATTAAAAACTTCGGTACGTCCGTAGTTATAAATTTTGGTCCCCCAATCCTTATGTTCCCCTTTGCGCGGATCGGCATGTTCGTATAAATGAGTGCCGTCAAATTCGCAGAGGCCGTGCCCGTCTTTCGGGAAATGTGCAGGCACCCAGTCCATAATCACGCCGATGCCGGCCTGATGAAATTTGTCAATCAGATAGCGGAGATCATCCGGCGTGCCGAAGCGGCTGGTAGGAGCAAACATACCGATCACCTGATAGCCCCAAGACTCATCAAGAGGATGCTCGGCCAAAGGCAGAAATTCGACATGGGTAAAACCCATGTTCATTACATAAGGGACCAGAGTATCCGCCAGTTCGCGATAGGTCAGATATTCGCCGCCGTTTTCGCCTTTACGGCGCCAGGAGCCGGCATGGACTTCATAAATCGACATCGGGCCATCCAGAGGGCTGTGGCGATCGGGGCGACTCATCCATTCGTCATCGTCCCAGTGATAATGATTGAGGTCATAAACGACAGATGCATTATGCGGACGTTTTTCGGCATAAAAACCGACCGGGTCGGATTTGGTCAGAATGTAATCCTGTTGGGTTTTGATTTCGTATTTATAAATCTCACCTTCACCAAGACCGGGAATAAAAATATCCCATACCCCGCAGGTTGGATATTTGCGCATAACATAGGTGCGACCGTCCCAGTTGTTAAAATTGCCGACCACGGAAACCCGTTTGGCATTCGGTGCCCAGACAGCAAAACTGACACCTTTGATACCGTTCTGCTCACATATGTGCGCCCCCAGTTTTTTGTACATTTCTAGGTGATTGCCTTCCCCCAGAAGATAAACATCAATATCGCCCAAAGTGGGATGAAAACGATAAATGTCTTCCGCCTCGTAAAACTCGCTGCAGTCATTTTCGATTTTGAATTTATAGAAAAAATTTTCTCTGGCACCGAGATTAATCTGATAAAAACCGCGCTTGTCAAGGCAAGTCATCATCCCGCAGGAATTTCCCTCGCGATCGATTACTTCTATTGATTTTGCGTGTGGCTGAAAAGTGCGGATAAATATGTTCTTGCTCCCTTTGTCCCGGTGTATGCCAAGCACTGCAAAAACATTGCCGTGATCACCGTTGATAACGGCTTCCATCTCTCTGTCAGATAACAAATTTTCCATATATAATAACCTCTAAAATGTAAAATTAAAAAAGTATTTCTCTTTCAATTTATCTATAATTTCTTATCACCATAATTGCAAGCAAATTAGATCACAAATGCATTTTTATTTGATTAAGAAAACAGATGAGTGATTAATTATTGATTTTATATGAGATTAATTATTGACGGATAAAATTTTGTATGTATAGTAAAAGATGTTAACCAAACTTTTTTATTTGGAGTAAGTGATGGTAAATTTTAATGAAAGTGCAATCAAAGAAGCAGCCTACTACATCTGGCAAAATGCTGGATGTCCGCAGGGACAGGATGAAAAATTCTGGATGATGGCGATTGAGCAGTTGGGTGGCGGCAAATGCTGTTCCAAGTCTTCTTCTGCCAAATCTTCGTCCTGCAAATCTGCTTCTGCGAAAAAAGCAGCCCCGAAAAAAGCAGCTAAAAAATAAGCTATTTTCAGGGTACAAAGAAAACTAAAAACCTCCCATGACGGGAGGTTTTGTTTTTGTAATAAGCAAACTACCGGCTAGGCCGGTAGTTCCAAAGAGCTTACAGCTTTACACATAAAAAACTCCTTTGCTAAAGTAAG
>CAYXBH010000129.1:0-3188 GCA_964463185.1 uncultured Azospirillum sp.
GCAAAAATGCCTGCGCCGACAATGAAATCGATGCCAAGTGCAATGATGTTCAGCAACTTCATCGAAGTTTTTGTCAGCCACATATGTTTTTTCTTTTTTTTACGATGTAATCGTTGTAGCCGAAATTTTAATCAGGTATTTCGGAGTTGTTTTTATTAAGAGCATCAAAAATGTTGCAAAAAAATTAAAAAAAGGTTAATAAAATCTTGCTTGCAATTGAAAAATATGCTATAACCTAGCCATAATCTTTAATATGAAGAGGAAAGTTTTTTATGAAAAAACATCTGAAAGTGGGTGTCGGCTTGTATATATTTAATGATAAAAACCAGGTGCTTCTGGGATTGAAAAAGGGCAATACCGGCATTGATACATGGAGTTTGCCTGGCGCCAGTACAGAAAAAGGAGAAAGCAACGAGCAGGCGGCCTGCAGAAGCATTAAAGAAGAGGCTGGTTTGAAAATATCTCCCCAGGATATAACTTTTCGGGGTGTTTCCAGCAATTTTAAAGAACGGGGAAACCATAATGTTACCATGCATCTAAGTTGTCGCAGATTCAGCGGTACACCGCAAGTGATGGAATCGACAAAATACTCCTGCTGGAAGTGGTTTGATATTGAGCATCTGCCGGAAAACATGACTTCTGCCAATAAAAACTTTTTTAGATACAGCAAATAAACTGCTGGTAAAAGATAATGATGTTAAGAACCGCCGTAAAGGCGGTTCTTTGGGTTATAGCTTCAGTTATCTTTTGAAATTTGCCGTTCATAAAATGTAGTAAAAAAAGTCATTTGCTTTTTCGTAAAAATCCTTTATCTTTCAAAATGTTGAAAGGATGAATCCATGAAACATTTTGTTAGTGTTTGCTGTGCTTTGTTGTTACTTGTTGCGTGCGCTAAACAACCTGGTACCAAAATACAAGAACATAAAGTCGCGATGAAACGCTTTGAAACCATGATCAATACCGCAGATTCTAACATCGCGAAGGAACTTGTAGCTGATGACGCACCTTTTTATACACCGGTTTCACCAGAACCACTTTATGGGGGTGAAGGTTATTTATCCGTTGTTCATTGGATGCGCCAAGGATTTTCTGATGTTAATTGGAAATTAGAAGATATGGTTGCCGAGGGAAATGTTGTTGCCGTTCGTTGGACTTTAAGCGGTACCCATGACGGTGAATTTATGGAAATGCCTGCATCGGGCAAGCATTTCTCCACTTCGGTTATGAACTTCTATTATTTCAATGATGAAGGTAAGGTTATAAACGATATTGCCGCCGAGGGTATGATTGGTATCTTACGTGGTATTGGTATGTTGGATAAATAATCTTCTTTCTTGGTTAGTGTGAACTCTTGAGACTTTAATAATTGCTGTAGTTTTAACCTTGAATTTAACCGGTTCAAACAGGCTTAATGTCAGTTTGTTTTTCTGTCACTATTTCTTGGTCCGAAAAGTGTAACTGGTGTGTTTTCGGGCTCATCTTGGACGAATCGGACAGTGCTGCTAAAGTGCATCAGCCGTTTTACGTTGGAGGGGGCAAACCAGTGAAGGGCTTTTCTGTTTTTTTGAGGTCGCTTGTTCTTAAAAAGGTATAAGAAAAACCGCCATGGAAGGCGGTTTTTGATGGTCGGATTGACTGGACTCGAACCAGCGACCTCTTCGTCCCGAACGAAGCGTTCTACCAGGCTGAACTACAATCCGATGACGAGATGTATATTTACCACAAAAAAATTAGATGACAACATATTTTTTAATTGAAGGTAAAAAAAAATTCCGATACTTTTTGGGAAGAGTTAAATTGTCGGAGAAAAGCCAAAATGTATAAAAAAGTTTCGTATTTTATCGCTACCATGTTCGGGGTCGGCTACTGCCCTGTTGCATCGGGGACGGCTGGTTCTTTGGTAACTTTGCCTTTTGCTTTCGTTGTTGCCTATTTTTTCGGCTTTTTGGGGATTCTGGTAGCGACGATACTGGTCTTTTTTGCCGGCGCAGCGGCCACTAAAGAGGTTTTGAAATATACCAAGCACGATCCTTCCATTGTCGTGATTGATGAAACGGCTGGACAGCTGCTTTCTTTTGTTGCCGTTGCCAACCAGTTGACCGGGGTTGCAGATTGGCGTGCTTTTCTGCTTTATCTTTTCGGTTTTGCGTTGTTCAGAGTTTTTGACATTACCAAACCGCAGCCGGCCAAATGGGCAGATTCCAAGGTGATGAATGCCTGGGGTGTTATGCTGGATGATATTTTTGCCGGCATTTATGCGGCGGCTATCCTTTATGTTATTTCCATTTATTTGTAATTCTGCCGATTTAAAGATGCTTTGTGTTTGTGTGAAGCGGTAGGAGAGCAAAACGTTTTTTGCGGCAAAAATAAAGTTTTGTATAAATTGGATGCCGGGAATTTTTATGTTTGGTAATTTTTTGCTTGACATATATGGTGAAAGAGCGTATGTATGCAACATTGTTTATCGCGGGGTGGAGCAGCCCGGTAGCTCGTCAGGCTCATAACCTGAAGGTCGTAGGTTCAAATCCTGCCCCCGCAACCAATGAAAAATAAAAGGTTTTCGAGAAATCGAAAGCCTTTTTTTTGCCTGAAATTGGATACTGGTAGGACATTGAAGAAAAATAATGTAAGAAAACAAGAACAACTTATAACTAGTTTACTCACTAAGATCGCCTTTTTTTACAGGTTAGTGTCTTAGGTAATAATCCTCTAGAAAAACTACCTTTTATTTATTGTACGTTAAAACAGCAGGAAGTTGTTTCAGAAATAATAAATCGAGGACAAGGTAGTGCTCAACCAAATATTAGTGGAAACGATATAATGTCTATATCTTGTACATACCCTGGCGAAAATATCATTGTAGATTTTAACAATATTTGCCGTCCACATTTTGAAAAAATCATTACTAACCAATATGAAAATATCCGATTTGCTCAGCTACGTGGCACATTATTACCGAAACTTATGAGTGGGGAAATTGATGTTTCAAACGTTAAAATTTCGGCTGATAAATCATCATTTAACATTCTAAATAAATTTTTCGGGAATCTGTTGCTGGGTGAAAAGAATTTGTTAGATAATCGAGAAATGCAGATAAAAGATAGTATGATGTTCGGAAAAGAAAGTTCACAGAAAAGTTCACAGAAAATTTTAGAATTGATGAAACAAAATCCGGCAATAACAACTAC
>CAYXBH010000130.1:0-3103 GCA_964463185.1 uncultured Azospirillum sp.
TCATTAATTATTTTAAGTCCGTAAGGACGTGCTAGTTTGAGTTTGGCCAGCCCCCTGCTCTCCTTTGGCGGAGAGTTTTTTATGACAAAAAAATTTAAACAAAAAATTTGCAAAAGCTTTCCGGAAATATAAAAGCCCCCTTTACTGGGGCGTTCTTTATCTGAAAACGAAGATTACCGGGTATATTTTGCCCGCCTGATTTTCGCGACGGCATCTTTGACTTTTTCTTTGTCCGTTTTATTTTTATTTGTTTCTTCCTTTTCTGACAGTTTGTCTGCCACCTTTTTATTTTGGGCGCGGACGGATCTTTTTTCTTCCGGCGACATTTCTTCGGTTACCGGACGGAGCGTCTCCCCGTCTTTGAGTCCCAGGCGCTCATCGGCGGTATCTTTCAGCACCTTTTTGTAAAAGGCGATGTTTTCTTTGGCTTTTGCCAGTTCTTCCGTTTTTCTGTTCAGACCGTCCAGTTGGTAGCGGTTGTGGTCTATATCTTTATATTTGTAATAAAAATTCATCCCCAAATTTTGGTTTTTGTCCTGGCTTTCTTTCTCTTCAAGATTTGCCTTTTCCTTTGTTTCGGGCGCCAGAATTTTTCCTTTGAGGGACTGCATCTCCTCAAGGTAACCATCCGAACGACCGGCGACTCCCATGATATCATCCAATGTCCGGTTAAAGGCGGAAACGGCGTTGTTCAGCCATTCGCGCCGGTTGGTTTCGTCTTTTCGGCCAAAAAGGAGCGGCAGCGATTTTTGCTCGGGGCGGGACAGTTGTGCATACTTCCTTTCAAGGCGGTCCGCTATCAAGCGTTCAACCGCTTCTGCCGACAAATGAGCCTCCGCGGCATTGGGCTGACCGTCTTTGAAATTTTTGCTTATATTCTGATAGGCGCCCTGAATTCTGCGGATACTGTCGGCTACGAGATGTTTTTTACCGGTTTCCGTTTCCTGAGCTCTTTTCTCCTCGACCGCCTGCCGGTATTCGGCCATTTCATGCTCCAGAAATTCTCTGGTCAGGCGGCGGTTGGCCTCACGGCTTTCTTCTTTTTGAATAAGGTCTTCTTTTTCCTTAGCGGTTAAATCTGTCCTTGTTACCAGTTCATCAATTCTGGCGGAATCCAAAACTTTATCCTTATTCTCCAAGGCGGAAACCAACTGCTTGGAATAATCCAGCTTTATGCCTTTCTGTCTTATGATGTCCTGAGGGATCCGGCGTACATAAAAGTTGTCCCGGTCGCCATCCAATACCATTTGCAGCGTTTCGGCAGAGAGTTTACCTGCATTGCCGTCGATAATGTCTTTTTGAGCAGCATATAAATAGCCGTCTTTCATAATCCCGTTTTTAATATCACCCGGGATAGACTGATAGTCGTGGGCACCGGTTAAACGGGCGCACATTTCCTGATAACGCTGGGTCAGGCTTTTTAGCTGTCCATAATTATTACGGTCGTGGATTTCTTCTTTTTCGGCAAAGCGCAACAGGGCATTGCACACCTTGGTATAATACGGTGGCAGGATATTCACGTTTTTTTCCGCCTGGGTTTTGGCTTTGCTCGTATCTCTGACGATATGCGATGCCGCCGGTATATAGTTCTTTTTTAAAACCTCTGACAGAAGCTCCGGTGTATAGAACTCCGCTTTTAATTTGCCCAGTCTTTCCTGTACTTTGCCGCTGCCGTTATAGAAAACAGATTCATTTATCAGTTTTCTGAATTCGCCCGATGCCTTGCCGTAATTTAAAAGTTTGTCTGCGGACAAGGCATCACGGATAAACATAGTGGCTCCAGAGGTCTGGTTTCTGTTCATCCGGTTTTCATGATTATATTCCGACATATTGAAAATATCGTCCAGATAGCGGCAACCTTCTGGAGACAAGTTATCTGCATTTCCATCACCCAAATGATGAACCATGCCGTCTTGTCGCAAAATGGCGCAGTACGCCGGCAAATTTTCCGCAAACGAATGTTTTTTAAGTTCATCCTGGATATAATCATACATCACGCCGCCGATGGAATTGCCTGCAATCTGATTGACTGTTCCCAGCAAAACGGGATAATCCGCCGCCCTGTCCACCATAACCTGAACATGAGCCCGACTGCCGCCCCGATGAACCGCCGACGCCAGATATTTCTGCTGTTCTTTGCTAAGGGGGATCTTTTTTCCGTCGGCTCCGGTCAGAATTTGGGAAAGGTCAACATCTTCCCCAAGACGCACATGCCTTCCTCTTTCCATTTCCGGATGACGTTCTGCCCAAAACCATTGTTTAAATTCGTCTATATTTTCATTGGTAATTTCTGTAACATGTTTGCCGGCGGTGCTATAAACAGTCATTGTTCAAATCCTTTTTATCTGTTCAACACAAACAAATTTTACGCTATTTTGTCAAAAATAGCAAGCAGAAAGTAGCCGGCAGTAAACTTTTGCACGGCCGGAGCATAAAATGCACAACGACTTGCCTTTTGACTGTTTTTTATTATAATGAAAACAATTTAAAATTATGTGAAGGTCTGTTTTTATGAAAAAAATGGCAAAAGAAGCGGCCGGAAATATTTTTGACAGTTTCGACGTCAACCGGCACGAATTTCTTAATGAGCAGTAGTTTATCGAAGTGTATACATGTTTTGTCAGCGAACCGCTGACCGACAGAATAAGTGATGCTAACGATGAAACAAACCATACGGTCAAAAGGTGAAACATTCAAAATATAAGGAGGAAAAATGAAAAAAATTTTACTGGCAGCAACGGCTTTTTTGTGTATTTTTGATGTGCGGGCGGAAGATATTGCCCTGCCGCAACCCCAAACGGACGGTGGCATGCCGCTGATGGAGGCGATTGCCGCTCGTCGGTCGGCACGCAATTACAGCGCAAAAGAACTTTCACCGCAAACTGTTTCCGACCTGCTGTGGAGCGCGTGGGGAATTTCTTCCGAAGACGGAAAAAGAACCATACCGACAGCCCGCAACCGGCAGGATATCGACGTTTATGCCGTTATGCCCAATGGTACTTATCTTTATGACGCAAAGAACAATCTGCTCAAGCAGGTTACAAACGAGGATCTGCGTCCCGCACTGGCCAAGCAGGACTTTGTCATGAAGGCGCCGCTCAGT
>CAYXBH010000131.1:0-3005 GCA_964463185.1 uncultured Azospirillum sp.
TTAAGGGTGAAATATTTTTATAGTCTATAAATACTATGTTTTATGGAACAGAGTGTTATTAAAAAGAACCCCACCGGCCTAGCCGGTGGTTTGCTTGTTACAAAAAAAACGCCGCCTGCCGGACGGCGTTTTTTCTCCATATATTTGTCATTTGAAAACTTTCTGGATATAATCCGGCAGATCCTTGGTAGCTTCAACCGTGGCATTGATAGTACCAATATCCTGAGTAACCTTTTTCCCTTCCTGGGCACTCTTGTTGCTACTGGAGAAGAAATTATCAACTTTCTGTCCAAGAGTTTCTTCCCCGTCTGTATTCAAGTAATATGTACCGACCATACCCGCACCTGACGTGATTGCACTGGTCGCCGAACTGTAGTTATTGAAAGCACCGACGCTGGCCGTAATGACGCCGCTAATTCCATCGGCCCCCTTAAAGCCATTAACAGTGGAATTAACCGCATTATACACAGAACCTGCCGTTGAAACCACCGTTGTTGCTGTGTTGTAAGCCTTCAAACCTTCCTGTGTCACGCTACTGATGGTATCTTTGAATTTCTGCCAACCGGTACGGGTGTCTACTTCTGTTCCTCCGGTAGAAAGCGTTTCGGTTACGGTACTAGAGAGTGTTTCAGCTATGGTCAGCTCACCGCTGCTACTAACAGTCAGACCACTGCTGGTACTGGTACTGGTGCTGGACGAACTTCCGCTTGCCACTGTTGTTGATATCGGACAATCACTGCCTTCGCATTCTCCAAAAGTCATTGAATAGTCGTCTTCTGTGAAATTTGGTTGCAAAAAGCTACCGTATGTCAGTGTATAACCTTCGGCCTGAGTAAAATATTCGATAAACGGTGTTATCATGGAAAGCAAGAACAAACTCAACGCAATGTTTGCCAGATGTTTGAAGCTGATTTTATTAAAAATGGCGGCAAAAGTAAACGCAACCAAACCAAGACCGCCGATGATATAAACTATTTTTCTTATATCAAAAAGCGTGGTTGTAATTTTGCAGGCCATTGTCTTAAAAATACCCTGGTCGGCCGCGTTTTGCATGCACCCCAGCAAATCAGCAAAGGCATCTCCCGGATTGACGAGAACGAACACTCCCGTCAACACGGTCAACAGAGATACAGACACCTTGTCTTTTACTTTAAAGTTTCGCATAGCACCCTCCTAAAATCTCTGTTAATCCGTTAAATTCGAATCATTACCGCTGATCAGGGTATCCGTGATCATATCCGACGTAATAACAGTCTCTTCCACCATATAATTGATGATGCCGGCCGTCAGAGCAATAACCATCAGACCGATAATAATAGCCCCCAACCATTTCCAGTTAAAGTTGCCAAAGAAACCACCGATAGCGATGGCAACAATACCGAACCCGGCAACTGCGTATATAATTTCCCGCATTCCTTTGAAGATTTCGGCACCTTTTGATGTTAGATCCCCAAACAAAGCGGCGTAAGAATTGGTTGCAAATAAAATTGAAGAAGCTAAAAACGCAACCAATGCAAAGATCATTATATTCTTTAATTTTACGTACAACATCTTCTTTTTCCTTCTTTTGTTAGTAGTAAAAGGGAGGGCCGTCCTGGCCAGCCATATTCCAACAACCCTCCCTGCAATTCAAGTTGCTGACGACTATAAGCCGAAAGTATCGGTTACGCCCGTACCGGCGGTGCTACCGGCAGCATACTGAACAACTGCGTTCGCAGCAGCCAGAATAGCCAGCCCTACAGCCAGAGCAGCAAACCATTTCCAGTTGAGTTTGCCGAAAATAGCGGCGAAAGCCACGCCGACCAGACCAAAACCACCCAGAATAAAGATGATTGTTCTAACAGCTTCAAATACGTTAGAAACTTTGGTACTGGCCGTTGTCATTAAGCTGGTGCCGTCTACCGCAGCAGCATCACCGACCATGGCAACGGTTACAAAAAGAACCATTGCGGCCAGCGACCAGATATTTTTTTTGATAAATCGCATAGTTTTTCTCCTTTAATTAATTAAAAGTGCTTAACTTATACACTTTTAGAATACCCGATTTTTTCAAAAATTGCTAGCATTATCCTCTGCCCTCTGTTTCTGACAACCTATTGTAATTAAACAAAAAAAATTCCTGTAACAAAAAATTCATAGTTAAAACGCCGGCTTTTCCCAAAAAAAGACGGCGTTGGAAATACCTGCCACCAAGACAAACAAAAACTTCCGTTTTTTCTCCTCAAAAAATTCTTTTCAGCACCGCAAAACACCTTTTATTCACAAGATATAAACACTATCAAACATGTTCTTGCCAATTCATCTGTTTTAATTTATTGTTAACCATTAAAAGGGTCAATTGATGAGAAAAAAGACTTTTAAAATATTTATCAATAGCTTTGTTATTTCGTTGTTTACGATATGGAGCGTAAATGAGCTTTTTGCTGTTCCCCGGTACCGGAACAGCGGTAAAATAACTGTCCCTGAAAAGAACATAGCCCTCTTTTTCAAAGACGAAGTACCAACGGTAAATTTTTCGTCGACCGCACCGGTTAGTAGCTTTTCTTTGCCCGCTCTCGAAACCAAACCCATTGAAAGAGAAATATTTATTGATGAAAATCTGTTTGTGTTTGATGATGAAGAAAATGCAACCAATGGTTTTCACATCAGTACGGTTGAAGAGGCTGCCAACCTCCCCCTGGAACAAACCGCTCTTATCTCTCAAGGTGCTGATACTGACGATGACACTCTTCCGAGAATAATTTTATCCACGGCTTCTTTGTCCGACACTTCGTTTTTATCCCTCTCTGCGGAAAAAACAGATAAAGAAGGCGCAGATATGGCCATGCAAGCAGCCTCCAACGGAGAAAATGCTTTTGTTTATGCCGGAGATACTCCGACAACGGTGGAATTTTCCGCCGAAGACGGCACGGAAAACTTTATTCCTCTGGAATTTGGCTCTGACACAGGTAGAGAGAAAAATGTTGTGATTGCGGAGACAGCGCCGGAGAATCAGATTGCTATGG
>CAYXBH010000132.1:0-2957 GCA_964463185.1 uncultured Azospirillum sp.
GAATCAGGATTCTGTATCGGTTACCTGATGCCGCTTATCGATTTGAGCCAGGCGGCCTCGCTGGATCATTTTATGCAAAAGGCAATCCGCCAGAAACTGCATTTGACCGAAAAATACGAACACCGTTTGCAGGCAGCTTACAACCTTTGCACAATGGTGGCGGCGTTGCATGAAAAAGGTCATTATATTGTTGATCTCAAGCCATCGAACGTTTATGTCTACAAACAGAGTATGCTGATTGCCCTGCTTGACTGTGACGGTTTTTCTATCCGCGGCGAAAAAGGACGATATCCGGCGGAATTTGTCAGTGAGGAATATATCTATCCGGAAGGAATGTGGCAAAATTGTGATCAGATGGGAGAAGAGCAGGATAAATTTGCGCTGGCGGTGATTTTGTTTAAACTGATGAATAACGGGATTCATCCTTTTTCTGGTATACCCCGTAAGCAGGGAACACAAAACCTGACTATTCAGGAGCGGATTGCCGCCCATCACTATGCCTACGGTTCCTGGGCCGATCTTTATCAGGCGCCGCACCCTTACAGCATTCACGATTATTTCATCAAAGATACGCTGGAGCTTTTTGATCGTGCTTTTGTCCGGGGGATGAAACGTCCGTCGGTGGCTGAATGGGAATGGCATATGCGTAATTTGCTGCAGAATTTACGCCAATGCAAAAAAAATCCCGATCATGCCTATTTTACGTCGAAGGGCTGCGGGCTTTGTCTGATGGAAGAAAAATTTAGGTCGGATATGCGGGAAAGGCAGGCCTTGTTGCAAACGCCGAAAACCATCCGCGGCCTGGAAATTGATAAGATGACGCCGGAAAAACTGGAAGAGGAAAAACAACAGCGCCATCAGAAAATTATTCGTGCCAATCATATAACGGTGGTAGCGGTTGCCGTTTATCTTGTCTTTTTCGGCATGCTGCATTTTCTGGTGGCGCCGTTTTTGGAGGTTTTGTCAGTAGCCGGCGTTGGTTTGCAGGTGGTTAGTATTATTCTGATTATGTCCGGTATCCACAAGCTTTTTAAAATACTGCGTCCACGATTTCCTCTTTTTCGCTATGAAATGTTGCCTTTCCTTTTGCAGGTATACGCATTTATCTGCATGCTGGTCAGTCTGGCCGCCGTTAACAAATTGCCGCTTGAAATCCTTATACCCGTACCTTAAATTTTTACTATGAAAAAAAACTTTTTTATGTTATAAGCGTTTTTAGCTGAAATCCTATTGAAAGGTTTGTGTTTTGAAAAACTTAAATCCCATTCTTATTTCCGGCAAAGAGGTTTTGCCGTTGGTTGAAGGAGGAAAAGGTATCAATGCCAGTGACGGCCGTAGTAGTGGCGCTTGGGCACGGGAAAACTGTGTCGGTACGTTTTCTGGCGTTAGCCCGGATTTTTATGATGAAAATGGTAATGTTGTTTTTGAAAAATTTTTTAAAAAATCAAGACCTGAACGTCATGAAGAAATGGTGGAAAGAGCTATCAAGGGCGGTGTGGCTCAGGCTCAGGTTGCACATGAAATCTCAAATGGAAACGGTCGTATCCATGTGAATATGTTGTGGGAACTGGCAGATTCCCAGCGGATTCTCGAAGGGGTGATGGAAAAGGCCAAAGGTCTGATCAACGGCATTACCTGCGGTGCTGGTATGCCTTATCATCTTGGCGCGCTGGCTTCTAGATTCGGTGTTTATTATTACCCGATTATTTCTTCCGCCCGTGCTTTCAATATCTTATGGAAACGAGCTTATTCTAACTTTACTGAATTTTTGGGCGGGGTGGTCTATGAAGATCCATGGCTAGCCGGTGGGCATAATGGTTTGTCTAATGCTGAAGATCCGGTAAAACCGGAAAAACCGTATGACCGCGTGGTTGCTCTGCGCCGGTTGATGAACAGCTGTGGTTTGACGGAAGCCCCGATTATTATGGCTGGCGGTGTATGGTCGCTGAAAGATTGGGAAGATTATATCGATAATCCGGAAATCGGGAAAATTGCTTTTCAGTTCGGCACTCGGCCGATGATTACAAAAGAAAGCCCGGTCAGTGAGGCGTGGAAAAAAGTGATGATGCATGTTAAAAAAGGCGATGTCATCCTGCAGCGTTTCAGCCCGACCGGATTTTTTTCTTCGGCGATTAAAAATACTTTTCTCGAAAAGTTGATTGAGCGCAAAAATGGGGAAGTTGCTTTTAAGGAAAGTGTCGATGCGGAATTTTCACAACCGCTGAAAATAAGCGACCACAAGACTGTTTTTATCAAGCCGGATGATATGGCAAAAGCCAATAGACAGATTAATGCAGGTCTGACGGAGATTAGGGAAACGCCGGATCATACGGTGGTTTTTATGACACCGGAAGATTGGAAACAGATGAAAGAAGACCGCAAAAACTGCGTCGGCTGTCTTTCCCTATGCCAGTTCTCTACCTGGTCGACGGTCAGTCCGACCGGTTCGACCGGAAAAATCCCAGATCCTCGTACTTATTGCATCCATAAAACGTTGTATGAAGTTGGGCACGGTGGCAGTGTTAAGGATCATCTGTTGTTTGCTGGTCATCAGGTTTATCGTTTTGCAACTGATCCGCTTTATCGCAACGGTTGCATTCCGTCGGTTAAAGAACTGATTGATAAAATCAAACATGGTGAATAAAACGAAAAAAGCTCCGGAAACGGAGCTTTTTGTGGATAGCTCGGATATCTTTTACGGAATAAACGTCTGCGTGAGCATGTGGATATAAACGTTTGTTTCCAGTCGTCAGGTTACATAGTCTTTGGGGTGTTTGAGGCTTGAAATAATCTTTTCTTGGCGTCGGCTGGTGGAAGTTTAGACCCGGAAATTAATGTGGTGTTTTAAAAAAACTCCCTTTTAAGGGGAGCTTTTCGGTTATTTGCCGTTATTTTTTATTTATTTAACTGAGCTGCAACTTCGGCGGCAAAGTCTTCTTCTTTTTTCTGAATGCCGT
>CAYXBH010000133.1:0-2887 GCA_964463185.1 uncultured Azospirillum sp.
CCTTCCTCCAGCACGACCTTAATAATGTTAACCGTTTCCATTTCATCACTTCCGTAAAAGGTATTTTTTCAGTTTAACCGGCAAATACATAATCCATTTTCCGATTTTATAGGATTTTGAATGCCGAATTTTGTGAATTTGGTTTTCCAGCGTTTCCTTTTGCTGTTTTAGCGCTTTTACCTGCTTTTCAAGCTCCTTAATTTTCAAACCTCTTTCATATTTTTCATCATAGGTTTTTTGCAGGAGCCTGCTCTTTTCATTTCTTTGCTCCGTTATATCATTCAACAGCCTTTGCATAGAGTTTCTAACGGCTGTTTTTCCAATCTGCTGATACAGACAGATATAACGATACAGCGTTTCCTCGCTTGTCGGCAAAGTGCGCAAACGCTCGCCGGCGCCGACGCCGTCAAAGTAATCTCTCCACGCTTCGGCGATATCTATTTTTTGTAAATCATCAATCTGTCGTTTGCCTTCTTTTCCGAGGCGTACACTTTTGTCCGGCGCGTTTAACAAGCGCACAACCTCTTTTGCCAAAAGATCTGCACGCTTTTGCTTAACGGCAACAATTCCGCGTCCGTCCTGCATAAATGTGAGCCAGGGCATATCGTAAGATACGATTGGGAGTTCGTGCCACATCGCTTCACAAAAAACAAGCGGAGCGCCCTCTAATTCCGAAGTGGAAACACAGATGTTTGCCTTTCTATAATATTGCCGCACATCTTTTACAAGCCCCGTCAAAACCACATGCTTTTGCAAACCGCAGGCTTCAATATAGTTTCTGAGCTGTTCAGACAAATCCGGCTCTCCTGCACCCACCATATACAATTTTGCTTTCGGAAAATCCTTTACAATGTAAGACATCATTGCCACCGCATCAAACGGCTGCTTTTCAGGCGATATGCGGCCTACCCAGATCAAAGCACCCTTTTCTCTGTTTTGCAGAACATCCGCCGTTGAATCGCCGGAAAAGGTCATTGGGTTTGCTATACATTTTGCATACCCGGAAAAAGCGCTGACAAATCTTTCATCACATTCAGATAAAACAACCACGCCATCACACATTTGATAGAGATGCGTAAACATCAAAGCACTGTCTGTGGCATATTGAAAAGGCAAGCAGGTGAATGTGTGGCAGTGTATCAAATAAGCCGGCTTTGTTTTAAAACCTTTAATACACAGCATATCCCACAGTGTACAGGGAGAATTCCACATACTGTTTACAACAATATCTATATCATACATTTCTAAAATCCGTTCCCAAGCCGCAAAACGGCGTTTATACCGCTCCTGCACACAGCCGTCCTGTTCCGGCAAAAGCGCCCGTTTTACACGTTCATCCAGCGGGTACTCCCCCTGCACCGGCGCTTCATCCGTAACCAGCACAACATTGTAAAGCGGATTGCCGCTTTCATCTTTCATGGCGGCCCACATATTGCACAGCGCCGCCACAACACGCTGCGTACCGCCGTTATATATGGAATGATAATAAGCGGCAATGGTTTTCGTTTTCGCGCTGCTGCGCTTTACATGCCGAAAATAATCCAAATCCATCATTTTTTCGGCAATACCGCTTGGGTGATACCAATGCGTTTCTGCCAAATTGCAAACCACATCCTGTAGTCCCCAAGTCTGCACCAGCCTGTTAAAGCCCTGTGAAAAATCCTCTGCACGCAGAAGATCGCGCCATTTACTTACACACTCGTTTAAAAAATGCCGATAGATTTTTTTGGCAATATCCGCATATTCTTCAAATACATTTTGGCTATTTAAAAATCTTACAATCGCCTCATACACATTATATTCACAGAGCAGGGCATCAAACTTTTCCAATGTGAGATACTGCCCGCCCGTAACGCCGATTCCGAAATTATAATGATAAAGCTGATCCGAAATACCGGAAAAGGATTTGGAAAAATAAACGATTACAAAAAACGCATATAAATCCTGTGCTTTGGGGAAATATCCATCCTCAATAAACGAAAAAGCCCTGCGGCAAATATCGCCGTTGTAAATTTTATTCCATAAGCTGAAGCTGAATTTATGCTCATCCCAGCAGCAACGAATGAGATCGGCATCCTCCAGCGTTTCAAGCAATGGGCTTACCAGCCGTTGATTGCTTGCAATTCTTTCCGCTGAAAAGTTACCGCGGTTTACGATATGAACCCCGAAGTTCAAAATATCCGTTTTCTTTTCCTCAATTGCTTTATAGGCAATTTCACAGGCAGCCGGCTCTAAATAATCATCTCCGTCCACAAACATAATATATTTTCCGTGGGAAACGGAAACCCCGTCTTTTCTTGCCTGAGAAGTACCGGCATTCTCTTTGTGAAAAACGAGGGTAATTCTTTCGTCTTTGTCTGCATATTTCTGTAAAATCTCTTTGCTGCCGTCCCGGGAAAAATCATCCACACAAATAATTTCAATCTCTTTTAAAGTTTGGTTTACCAAACTGTCAAGGCAAGCTTCTATCTCTGTTTCTACATTGTAAACGGGCACAATTACAGACACTTTCGGCATATATCATTCTCCGTTTCATTCAAAAAATACGGGGTGAGCCGTATGATTGGCATACACGGCGGACTTCCTACCGTTATTATACTAAAACAATGTGAATATTATAAACTATAATTTGGTATTTTGCAACCGCATAATAGCATTTAAACAGCCGCAAAAAATATGTAAAAGCTTTTATTGCTTTTTACCGGCTCCGTGATGTATAATAAAGCTATAGTTAAAGCAAAGCCTTACCGCCCTCTTTCGACGGCGGGAGACCATAAAGCATCCGCAGGAGGCAGCTTTTCTGCTGACAGCCGGATTGACGACAGACGCCGGCGCCTCTGCGAAAAGCTTCACGGGGGAATTCGTATGAAAAAAAGCATAAAAATTT
>CAYXBH010000134.1:0-2822 GCA_964463185.1 uncultured Azospirillum sp.
AGCATGAGGAAGACAAGCTCCGTCGCGATATCGAAAACGATCTCTATTCGCAAAATCTGCTGCCAAACCTGCAGGCAGACATCCTGCAACTGATCGAGGGGCTGGACAAGATCAACAACCAGATTGACAATGTCATCTACAAATTTCACATTGAACAACCGCAAATACCGTCCACCTTCCACCTTAAGCTGATTGAACTGTGCGACCAGGTCGCCGATTGCGTGGAAAACATAGCCATCGCCTCCCGTTCCTTTTTCAAAGACTTAAGCATTGTCCGCGACTACATACACAAAGTTTATGTTATGGAACAGGAGTCCGATTCCAGCTACAATGACCTCAAAAAAGCAATTTTTAAATCGGACATGAATCTCGCCAACAAACTGCAGCTCGATCTTCTGATTACGGAAGTAGCCAACATTGCAGACATTGCCGAAGACTGCGCCGACGAACTGCTGATCTTTACCTTAAAAAGGGATATCTGATGTTTAGTTTTTGGATTTTTTTAAGCAGCGGGCTTTTTCTCGGCTGGTCATTGGGCGCCAATGACGCCTCCAACATCTTCGGCACCGCCGTCGGCACCAAAATGGTCAAGTTCCGCACCGCGGCGCTGATTTCTGCCGTTTTTGTCATCATCGGCGCAGTTTCTGCCGGTGAAGGCGCCGCCCATACTCTAAACGAACTTGGCAACGTCAACGCACCGGCCGGTGCTTTTATGGTTGGTTTGGCGGCAGCTCTGTCCATTTATTGGATGACTTTGAGCAAAATATCCGTTTCCACCTCACAGGCCATCGTCGGCGCCATTATCGGCTGGAATCTCTATAGTGGCAAGCCGACTGATGTCAGCCTTTTCTCAACTATTGCCAGCACTTGGATTTTCTGCCCTATTTTATCTGCCATCCTTGCCGTTATCATCTACCAACTCACCCGTTTTATCATAATCAAAGCCAAAATTCCTCTCCTCAAACAAGATTTTTATACCCGCATCGGACTGATTCTGGCTGGCGCCTTCGGTGCTTACGCTCTGGGCGCTAACAACATAGCCAACGTTATGGGCGTATTTATCCCCTCCAATCCGTTGCAACCACTGACATTTCCGGGAGATTTCCGGCTAAACTCCGAACAAGTACTGTTTTTACTCGGAGCACTCGCCATCGCCGTCGGCATCGTAACATATTCCGGCAATGTAATGCAGACGGTCGGACGTAACATCTGCCTGATGAGTCCGCTTGCCGCCTGGGTTGTCGTCGTGGCACAATCGCTGGTCTTGTTTCTGTTTGCCTCCAAAAGCCTACACCTGTTTCTTGAAGAACACGGGCTGCCCGGTATTCCACTGGTTCCGGTATCAAGTTCGCAGGCCGTTATCGGCGCGGTCATCGGCATCGGACTTTTAAAAGGCGGACATGGCATCAACTGGAATCTCATCCGACGGATATTTATCGGCTGGGTTGCCACCCCAATCATCGCCGCAGTCGTCTGCTTTATTTCCCTCTTTTTTCTGGAAAACGTTTTCAACCAGACGGTCTATCACTAGGTCATTCCCGGTGATAGGGATGATGGTTGATAATTGTCTGAATACGGTAAATCTGCTCCGCCAGCACCACCCGCATCAGCATATGCGGCAAGGTCAACCGGCCGAAAGAAAGTAGCAGGTCGGCTTTTTCCCGGGTAGACGGTAGATGACCATCAGCCCCACCGATTAAAAAGCAGATTTCCGAACAGCCGTTTAACATCCAGTTTTCAATTTTGGCCGCCAGCTCCAGAGATTTCATATTTTCGCCCCTTTCGTCCAAAACCACCACCTTAGCGCTAGCCGAAACCGACGATAGCAAAAACTTCGCCTCGTCTTCCTGCGAAGAATTGTCATGTTCTTTGACCGAAACATCCCAGCCGGAACGTTTAATATATTCATCAACCAACTGTTTTTCTGGAGAATTTTTTTTACATTTACCAATAGCTAAAATAGTTGCTTTCATTTTTTTCTCACATTTTACCGTAAGATAACATTTTTCCTGTCACCTGCCAAGCATTTCCCGGCAGACCATTTTTTTAAAACTTAACATAACCGATATTACGTTCAAATCGCTAAGAACAAAGCTCCGTTTACAAACGGAGCTTTGTTTTGCAAATTAATCTCAAAAACTATTCTTTACGCAGGTTGGACGCCGATTGCCACATTTTTTCCAGATTATAAAATTCCCGCACTTCCGGACGGAAAAGATGCACAACCACATCATAAGCATCAATCAGCACCCAGTCACCTTTGGCTTCGCCCTCACTCACCGACTTATAGCCGGCGGCTTTCAGATTTTCCTGTATGCGCTGGGCAAGAGAAATCACATGGCGGTCAGAATTTCCCGACGCCACCACCATTTCATTAGCTATCGACGTTTTTCCTTTCAGGTCAACCACCACCACGTTCTCGGCCTTGCCGTCGGCAAGACTGTTTGTAATAATCTCCAAAACCGGATTTTCTTCTTCCTTCATTTTTTCTTTTACTCCTCATTGACATTTTCCTACACCGGCGACCAGGAGGACTTAACCTCTGTCTTTTCCTCATTTTCTGCGTCAGCCTGTTTCCTTTCCCGGATAATATAGCGGTTCAGATCAAACAGACAGTCAAACAGCCCTTTTGGGACCACCGCCGAAATCGGATAAACCTTTTTGCCAACGGTTTTCTCCAGCTCTTTCACTTTTTCCGCAGTTTCTTCCTCCGGCAGGGCATCACATTTATTCAGAGCAATCACTTCTGGTTTTTCGCCCAACCTAGCATCATACAATTCCAGCTCACGCCGGATATCCCAGTAAGATTTAACGACATCTTC
>CAYXBH010000135.1:0-2801 GCA_964463185.1 uncultured Azospirillum sp.
AGATGATCAGCCTGCTCGTGGCAATATTTTCTGACTGCGGCTGTTCCAGGTTTGCGATATTCTTTTTCCCAAGCACGCCAACCACCCTTATGTTCTTTCCACTTATCTTCGTAAAGCGCCTGAAAAGCGGCTAATCTTTCCAGACCTTCGCCCTTTTCGCGGCAAAAAGCTTCAAACTCTTCCATCCGATCTGGATCCTCTTTCATCCGCTGATAAAGCGTTTTCAAAATTTTGATTTTCAGCGGATAGACGCGCCCGTAATCAATCATCTCCGCCGCGTTCAGATCGGCTATGTCGGCTCCGATCTGGTAACGATCTTCGGGCATAAATTCTGGCACTGCTTCCACATCAATGTAAATAGGGTTGAGAAAAAGCCGGCTAATTGACATATAAGGACTTGCTTCTTCGGGAAAACAATGCCCCAGTACATTCACCGGGTTCAGCCCGATTACGTTTGCACCAGAACGGCTGCAGATGTCCACAAAATTATAAAGATCCGTAAAATCGCCTATTCCCCAGTTGTGACGACTGCGTAAAGAATACAGCTGTATGCAGTACCCCCACAGTTTTTTTCTTTCACAACAGTCAGGTAGATAACATTTCTCTGGCGCAATAGCCAGCAACGTTTTATATGTGCCGCCGGAGGTCTTCAGTTCTGCTTCATAATAACCGATTGCAAGAGCGGAGGTAATTTCAATTTCCGCTTTCCGGTATTCTTTTCTGGCAATTGTCCTGCTTTCCGCCGTCATGGTAACGACAAAAGAAACCTCCTCCGCACAACCTGTCTGCCAGCTGACAAGTTTCAACCCGAAATTGCCTTCCAAGTCGCCGGAAGAAAGAATCGCTTCAAAAATTTTATGTTTTTCTTCCATCACATAAACCGGTTCCAAAACCGACTGCCAGCGACGGTTGTCCAAAGTGCGCAGGGAACGCTCTATTTCTTCGTCACTACCGGCTTTGTATCCCAGCACACCGGCAAAGAAACGTATGGTTTCATCGTCAACCTGATGGTTACCCGTTCTCAGCCCGGAATCGGTATATTCGGTTGCTATTCCCAAGCGGCCAGCTAATTCCCGTAATTTCTCGTCCATGAGTTTCCCCCTATTTCTTGATTTCAAACAACAGAATGCTCCATGCTGGAACAGTAATCATGCTACCGGAGACCGTTCTCCTGCGGATGACGAACTTATCCGACGTATCAAGTAGCAAAGTCCAAGTCAGACCTTTGCCGAGCATGGGTAATTTCCAGTCTATTTCTGCCGTATTGGCATTGAAAATACTTAGGATAAAGTGATCGTTTTTGTGCACGCAATATGACAGCGTTTTGCGGCTACCATCGTACCAGTCGGCATCGACAAACTCCTGTCCTTTTTCGTTGTACCAGGTGAGATCCTTGATCCCGTTCGAACCATGCTTGCCGGTGAAAAAATGTTTCTTGTCAAAAATCTTCAACTTTGTGCGAAGCGCAATCACGCGGCAGACAAACTCGGTAAATTCTTTTTCCTCCTCGGTAATAGCCTCCCAGGCCAGCCAGGTCAGCACATTATCCTGGCAATAGGGATTGTTGTTGCCAAGCTGCGGATGCAAAAACTCGTCGCCGGCAAAAATCATCGGGGTGCCAAACGACAGCAAAAGCGTTGCCATCAATGCCCGCGCCCTCTGCCGACGGTTGACCAACACCGTTTCATTCACGGTTTCGCCCTCTTCACCGGAATTCCAACTCCAGTTAGCGTTGGTACCATCGCGGTTATCTTCGCCATTGGCTGAATTGTGCTTGGTGTTAAAACTGACAAGATCGTTTAAGCAAAAACCGTCATGGGCGGTTATAAAGTTGACGCTGCTCCAGATGTCCCGGTTGCGGTAATTGAAGATGTCGCTTGAACCAGAAAGACGGCTGGCAAGCTCTGCCGTCTGGTACTGATCACCTTTCCAAAAACGACGGACAACATCTCGGTAGCGATCATTCCACTCTCCCCAGCCGGGTGGGAATGCCCCCAGTTGATAACCGCCGTTACCTATATCCCAAGGCTCGGCAACCAGTTTCACGTTTTTTAAAACGGGATCCTGACGAACGGCGTACAAAAATCCGCATTCCGTCGTAAAATCCGTCTTCTTGCGACAGAGGGTGGTGGCCAAATCAAAGCGGAAACCGTCAACATGCATTTCTTCTACCCAGTAGCGCAACGAATCCATAATTAGTTGCAGCACATAGGGATTTTCGGCATTAAATGAAGCACCACAGCCGGTGCTGTCGTAATAATAGCGCTTGTTTTCGGCATTGAGCACATAGTAGGAGGCATTGTCAATCCCGCGGTAGCACAGCGTCGGCCCCATTTGGTTGCCTTCGGCGGTATGGTTGTAAACAACGTCCAAAATCACTTCCAGCCCGTTTTGATGGTAGATTTTAACCATTTTCTTAAATTCATCCGGCTCGTCGCAGGACAGATAAGACTGCTCAAGGGCAAAGTAACTGCAACTTTCATATCCCCAGTAGTTATCGCGGGCAAAACCTTTTTTATGCCGGTTGCCAAAAAAGGCATGAACCGGTAGCAGCTCAACTGAGGTTACCCCTATCCTTTTCAGATAGTTGACAACTGCCGGGGCGCACAATCCCAAAAAAGTACCCCGGTGTCGATCGGGAACCTGCGGGTGCAGTTTGGTATAACCGCGGACATGGATTTCGTAAAAAATGGTTTCGTTAAATCCGTATGACGGACGGACATCATCCTCCCAATCAAACTGATCGTCCACCACCACCGATTTGGGCACATAAGGTGCACTGTCCAATTCGTTAAAAGACA
>CAYXBH010000136.1:0-2753 GCA_964463185.1 uncultured Azospirillum sp.
CCAAAAAGACTTCTGCCCCGTCGTGGTCGACGGCCATTGAGGCGCGGTTGTTGTCGGCAAATTTTTTCAGTCCTTCCTTGTCATCGGTGGAAAGCCAGCGAGCAGTAAAATACTGGGTCGGTTCAAAGGCGACCGGAATGCCGAATTCGGTGCGGATTCGGTCAGCCATCACTTCAAACTGCAGCACCCCGACCACACCGACGATCCACTCGGCGCCGATCACCGGTTTGAAAACGCTGGCACCACCTTCTTCGGCAATCTGCTGCAAGGCGTTGCCGAGGTGTTTTGATTTCAGCGGATCAAGCGCGCGCACGCTTTTTAAGAGCTCAGGTGCAAAACTCGGTATACCGGTAAAATGCAGATCTTCACCCTCGGTCAGACAGTCGCCGATTCGCAGTTGTCCATGGTTAGGAATGCCGATAATGTCACCTGGGAAAGCGTCTTCCGCCAGTTCCCGCTCCTGAGCCAGAAACATCACAGGGGTAGCCATTTTCATCTGTTTGCCGCCGCGCACCTGATAGAGCGTCATGCCACGTTTGAAATGTCCGGAGCAGATGCGCATAAAGGCAATTCTATCACGATGTTTGGGATCCATATTGGCCTGAATTTTGAAAATGAAACCGGTAACTTTTTGTTCGTCTGGGCACACATCGCGTTCGGCAGCAGGTCGCAAACGGGGTGAAGGTGCTATGCTATGCAGTCCTTCCAGCACTTCCCGCACGCCGAAATTGTTGACAGCACTGCCAAAGAAGACCGGAGTCAGCGTACCGGCCAGATAAAGCTCTTTGTCAAACGGTGGGCACAATTCGCGCACCATTTCCACGTCTTCGCGCAGCTTGGCAACGGCATGCACCGGCAACAGCCGGTCGAGCTTTTCGTCATCCAGCCCGCGGCAGGTTTCAATAGTGGCGTTTTTCTGTGATTTGTCACCGGTTTTGTTCATCAAAATCAGCTGATCGCTGATCAGGTCGTAGCAACCGAGAAAATCTTTGCCCATGCCGATCGGCCAGCTGGCGGGTGTAACGTCGAGCGCTAGCGTGTTTTCAATATCGTCGAGCAGGCTGAACGGATCAAGACCCTCGCGATCGAGTTTGTTGATAAACGTGATGATCGGCATGTTACGCAACCGGCAGACTTCAAACAGTTTTTTTGTCTGGCTTTCAATGCCTTTGGCCGAATCGATAACCATTACTGCGGAGTCGACGGCTGTTAGCACCCGGTAGGTGTCTTCCGAAAAGTCTTCGTGTCCCGGGGTGTCGAGCAGGTTAAAAGTAATGCCCTCATAGTCGAAAGTCATCACCGACGAGGCCACCGAAATACCGCGTTCCTGTTCCACCTTCATCCAGTCAGAGCGGGCACGTCTGGCTTCGCCGCGAGCTTTAACTGCGCCGGCCTGCTGAATAGCACCGCCGAATAGGAGCAGCTTTTCTGTAAGCGTTGTTTTACCGGCGTCCGGGTGAGAAATGATCGCGAAAGTTTTTCGCGGATAGGTGTTGTTGCTATTGTTCATTTTAATATCCGTTTCAGTAAAGTTACCGGCATATTACATATTTCTTGACATTTTGCAAGAGCTTAAGAAGTACCGGCCGGTGGCTTTTTACTATTTAGGGCTTGATTTATAAAATATTTTGAGTAGTATTTTGAAGAATTTTAGCAAGTGCGGGCGTGGTGGAATTGGTAGACACGTCAGATTTAGGTTCTGATGACGCAAGTCGTGGGGGTTCGAGTCCCTTCGCCCGCACCAGATTTATAGTTTCAACATTTATGACAGAGAAGAAAATGAAGGTAACAGAACAAAAAGCAGAAGGTCTGAAGAAAAAATATCAGGTTATTATTGAAAATAAGGACTTTGAAACCAAAGTTGAAAAGAAATTAAACGAAGTCGCCAAAAACGTCAAACTTCCCGGTTTCCGCCCGGGCAAAGCACCAAAAGAAATGTTGAAACAAAAATATCACGCATCAGTCATGGGCGAGGCCTTGAACGAGATGGTTCGTGAAGCTGTTGACGAAGTGGTTAAGGAAAACAAGCTGAAGCTGGCTCTGCGCCCGAATATCAGCATCACTTCTTTTGAAGAAGGCAAGGATATCGAATTTGACCTCGAGGCGGAAACTCTGCCGGAAATCAAAGTGGGCGATTTTTCGGATGTCAAAATAGAAAAACTGATGGCGGAAGTTCCAGCCGAAGAAGTTGAAAAAGCTCTCCAGTACATCGTCAGCTCCCGCCGCGAAACGGTTAAGATTGAAGATGCCTCCCGTCAGGCTCGGAAAGGCGATACCTTGGTCATTGATTTTGCCGGATCAGTTGACGGTGTGGAATTTCAGGGCGGAAAAGGTAGCGATTATCCGCTCGAGCTTGGTTCCAACACCTTTATCCCCGGTTTTGAAGACCAGTTGATCAACGCCAAAGCCGGTGACAAAATCGACGTCAAAGTCAAGTTCCCCAACAACTATCACGCCAAAGACTTAGTAGGCAAAGATGCTGTGTTTGCCGTAACCGTCAAAGAAATCCGTGAACCAAAAGTGGTTGAAATCAATGACGAGTTTGCCAAGACCGTCGGCATGGAAAGCCTTGAAGCCTTAAAAGAAAGCATTAAAAACCGCATTAAGGCCGATTATGAAAACGCCTCCCGGATGAAATTGAAACGCGCCCTTTTGGACAAGCTTGACGAAACGTACGATTTTGAAGTTCCCAAAAGTTTAGTCGACGAAGAATTTAAATCGATCGAATCGCAGTATAAACGTGCCAAAGAGCT
>CAYXBH010000137.1:0-2700 GCA_964463185.1 uncultured Azospirillum sp.
GAGCGCTTTCAATTAAATGTGGCAAGTTGCCTTTTTGGCTTTTATAAAGAACAATACACTGACCGGAATGCTCAAAGCATAAATTCCGGTCGCAATGCTCAAAATCAGCCAAGGTTGACTGATGACCATGGTTGCAAACAAAACAACCAAAATAATCAGCGGTAAAACCAGGTATGTCGGCACTTTCATATGCTTGGTCGAAATCGTCGGTATCCTGCTAACCATCAACATGGCTACCACGCACATAACCAAACCGCAAAAAGCGTTGCTTTTAAGGACAGCTATATTCGGATATTCGAAACTTAGCATAATCGGCAAGATACCCAAAATGGCAGCTGCCGGCGCCGGAACACCGACAAAGAAATTCTGCCAGTATGCGGGCTGCGGCTCTTCTTCCAACATAGTATTAAAACGTGCCAACCGCATAGCCATACAAATAGCGAACAAAAGACAGAAAAACCAGCCAAATTTAGGCAGATCGTATAATGTCCACTGATACATCAAAATGGCCGGAGCTACGCCGAAACTGACAAAATCCGACAGAGAATCCAACTCTGCCCCAAATTTGGTTGAACCTTTAAGCATCCGAGCAACCCGACCATCCAACATATCAAAAAATGCGGCCAGGAAAATACACACTATAGCCTTACCCCAAAACCCCATAATCGCATAGCGCATGGAAGTAATGCCCGCACACAGTGCCAACGTGGTAATGATATTGGGGGCAATCTTGCGGAAAGGCAACGTTGTCAGCTTGCGCTGCAACGAATTGTTATTAGTCTTATCCATTATCTGATCACTCCTTTAACTGTTACCGTATCCGATGCCAGGTTGGCAATCACTGTTTCACCGGCAACCATTGTCTGGCCAACGCAAACCTGGGGCTCTACCCCTGCCGGCAGATAAACATCAAGCCGGGAACCAAAACGAATCAGCCCGAAACGCTCACCCGCTTTATACTTATCCCCCGGTTTGGCAAAGCAGACAATCCGACGGGCAATCAGTCCCGCAATCTGTACAAAAATAATTTCCTTGCCAGAAGATGTCTTCATCGCCAGCAGTTGGCGTTCGTTGTCTTTGCTGGCTTTATCCAGAGTGGCGTTTAAAAATTTGCCAGGAACATAAATCGCCTTGCTAATCGTCCCTTCCGCCGGCGCCCGGTTGACATGGACGTTAAACACACTCATAAAAACACTGACGCGGGTAAATTCCTGTTCTCCCATCTCCAGCTCTTCGGGGGCTTTTACTTTGGTGATCATCTGCACAATACCATCGGCAGGAGAAACAACCACGTTTTTAATTTCCGGCGTGATCCGATCGGGATCTCGGAAAAAATAATAACACCACACCGTGCAGACCAGACCGATAACGCCGAGAGGTTCCCACATCATTGCCAATAACGCTGTTATTGCCGCAAAAATGCCGAAAAACTTCCATCCTTCCCTGTTGATGTTGGGCAGGATGTACCGACGCCAGGAAATATCAATATTTTTCATATTTTTGTCCTTTCTTGATTTAACGAATATGCCGAAACGCTGTTTCTGCCACATATTTCCGTTTACAGAAAAACACAATTTTACAATAATTACAAGTTTTAATCCGGTTGTTCCCCAATCCCGTTAAAATTTTTGCAATTTTAAAATTGGGGATTGCATTTTTGCTTTTTTGTCTGTATAAGTTGGGATTAGATTTGCGCTTGTGGCGGAACCGGTAGACGCTGCAGACTTAAAATCTGTTGTCCGCAAGGACGTGCCAGTTCGAGTCTGGCCAGGCGCACCACTAGAATTTACAAAGAACTGAACATTAATTATAATTTTTCACTTTGTTCCATAAACACAGTATTTTTTGCTTGATAATCATTACAGTAGGCTAGTGAATTTGAAACTATTCCAGTCTGTTTGATTGTTCCTTTCCATAAACTTCACTAATTACACTCTTCTTTCTGACAATAGCAAACAAAACACCTTTTTTTTTTTTTTTTCGGTAATGTTCAGTATTTCTTGTCAATTTAAGATATTACACAACAGGTTGCTCCATTTTTCCACGCCAAACGCCAGATTATCAAACTCTGTATCACGAATCTCTATCACGGCATTTTCCAAACCGATGTCTTCCCCGCAAATGACTGCCGCGCCAGTATTATAATGACGCATATCATAAGGAACATTTGCATCCACTTTCAGTGCTGGCTCTTTTTGTAGCTCTCGCAACAGTCTGTCGGCAAGGTTATTCTCTTTGATATATAAAATTCCGGCATGCCATGGACGATAGGTTCCACCACGCAGTTGTGGCGTAAACGAATGAACGGAAAATATTCGCGGCGTTTTACCTTGTTTTTGCAATTTTTGTATTTTTGTCATAATCGCCTGATAATACGGACGGTGATAATTTTCTATCCGATATCGACGCTCGGCAAGGCTTATACCCCTGTTGCCCGGAATGAGAATTTTATCGCTTTCTTCTACTATCAGCTCTGCTTCTTCCTCGCGGCGGTTGGCGTCAATAAACAAACGGGAAAAACCAGCCAAGATCGCCGTACAACCAAGTTTTTGCGCCAATGTTTCCGTCAGCTTTCCGCATCCCTTGTCACGGGCAATATGCGTGTCCAACATTGGTTCCGGAAGCCCCAAACTGCTATATCCGGTGGGAATCACTGCCGAGGCGTGTTCACAGGTTAATATCAGCGAACTGGAACTGTCT
>CAYXBH010000138.1:0-2687 GCA_964463185.1 uncultured Azospirillum sp.
AATGCGGACAAACAGATCGGTCATTGCGGCTGATGTCCGGTCGTAGAGATAGGGCATATGTATGATTTTTGAGTTCCGTTTGAGCGCAATCAGTAGGTCTGAGGCACCAGTCTGTGGTAATCCTTCACAGATAATATTGTCGACAATGGATTTCAGTGCAGCCGGCGCCGTATCATCGGGATGGCTGGCAGGCAGTCCGGGAACAATCATGACGATTCTGTGCCGTCCGGCAGCATAAGCAACGGTTGCCGCAATATCATCAACCGTATGCGAGCAGTTGTATTCGGCGGTAAACTCCAGTCCGAGCGGCGTGTAATTTTTAACCATCTTGCGTACCACGGCGGAAAAATGTTTTTCCTCCTCCTTGTCATCGTAAAATCTGGTATATATCAAAGCGGCCTGTTCTTTTTTTGCATCCTCAAGCGAAAGCAGAGGATCATTGCCGGAAAGTTTATAGTCTATTTCTTCCAGCAGGTCTTCTTCCACCGCCGGCGGAAAAACTTTCAGCAGTGCGATGACGTCGCCTTTTTGCACGTTCTGATACGGCGTAATAACGTTAAGAGCAACCCGGGACGATATCCGGTTGAACTTTCTTATTCTGTTTTCCTGACAGATGAAAATGCCGTCCTCCCCGGCGGCAATTTTACAAAGGTTGTTTTCAGGTGTGGTATAAACCACGTTTTTACCACAGATGCGTGGCGCCAAATTGGAAAGAGCATTCTCTGCCGACAAATCGGAAACACCCATAATGCCGGCGGTGATTTTTTTGATGCCGGTCATCTTCAAATACAGGATGTCTTCTTTTGTCAGTTTGTGTCCACGGGGCAGAATACCGGTATCCAGCCTGATGTCATTTAAAAGGGTTTTCCCGTCTGCGCGGTTAATGTCAAATTCGCCGGTTTTCATGATTATGCCGTTTGTTGCAATCAAATATTTTATAGATAAAATCAAGTCTAGCGCAAGATTATTTTTTCGTCAATAAATAAAAAAACAGCCACTACCAATAAACATTTGATAGCAACCGAAAAAAAGAAATAAATGCACGGCAAATAGGAAAATCAAAACGATCCGGGGAATATAACCTTGTCAATGCGGGCAACCGACAGTGGCCACCTATTAAAGACGTAGAGAACGTCAAGATAACAGTCCTGCTTTTTCATATTCTTTCTGCAAAGTTGAAATTTCCACTTCCGTATAACGCTGCGTGGTGGAAAGAGTTGCATGCCCGAGCAGTTCCTGGATGGAACGCAGATCCGTTCCTGCAGCCAGCAGGTGGGTGGCATACGAGTGTCGCAGGGAGTGCGGCGTTGGGCTACCGGGCAGGTTAATGTTGTTACGGATTTTTTCCATCTGTCGCTGTATAATCCTGGGATTGAGTGGTCCTCCGCGGATGCCCAAAAACAGGGGTTCCACCACATCCAGATTATAAGGACAGCTTTTAACATAATCTTCTATCCTTTTGACGACGATAGGTAAAAGCGGCACAATCCGTTCCTTGTTGCCCTTGCCCCGGATGCGCAGAAATTTCGTGTCCTGAAAATCTGCCGGCGTCAGTGCCAGGGCTTCCGAAATACGTAGCCCACAGCCATAGAGCAGGGTAAAGATGGCTTTATCGCGAAGCCCCGTCCAGTCTTCCTTTTCTTCCTCTTCTGCTTTGTCAATCAAATTGATAGTTTCCCTAATGCCGATAGCCCTTGGCAGGGTTTTGTTCTTGCGGGGCGAGGCGATGATGCTGATAGCCGGATTTTTGACCAGTTCCTGATGGTCAAGCCAGTGAAAAAAATTGCGGATGGCGGACAGTTCCCTAGCAATGGAGCTTTTTTCCCGGTTTTGGGCATGGCGTTCGCCGATAAAGGCGCGAAAGAGTCTGACGCCGACTTTGCCTAACATTCCGAGGGAAACTTTTCTTTCCGGGCAGGTTTCCTCGTCTTTGGACAGAAAGGATATAAACAGAGCCAGATCGCGCGCATAAGCGTCGACCGTGTGCTGTGAATAGCGTCGTTCGTCCGTCAGCCAGAAACGCCAGCTGCGGATTGCTTCTGTCAGGATGTTGTCAGCTTTAAATTTTATCTCTTTTTTCATACCATAAAGTTTATCTCCTGATGTTTAAGATTTTGTAAAATTAAGTTGACAAAAAACAAACAGTCATGTACAACATGACATGTAAAAATATAATTTAGACAACTATTATTTTCCCGTTTTCCCAACTTGGGAGAAAAAACGTAATTTAACCTAATTATTTATTAACATTATGGAAACAACAGACACATGGTACAAAATCACCCGTGCACAATTTCTTATTTACACGGATCCCGAAACCGGAAGAATCATTAGTCGTAATTTAGTTATGATGGAAGGGGGAGTCTGTCGAATTTTTGAATATCCGCAGGACACACCCCAAATGATGCTGTTAAAAGTAGGGGATAGCCTGAAAATAGAAGGTTCTCCTCGTACCGGTAGAATTTTGATGACCAAATAGCCTTCGTGCGAATGTCTTATTAGGCCACTTACTTCCTTGGTAAGCGGTTTTTACAAGCAAACTATCGGCTAGGTGGGTAGTTTCAAAGAGCTTACAGCTTTACACATAAAAAACTCCTTTGCTAAAGTAAGTCAGACAGTCTGACGAAAGTCTAACAAAAGCAAAGGAGTTTTTTTATGAACACACATACAATAGCACATACAACATG
>CAYXBH010000139.1:0-2633 GCA_964463185.1 uncultured Azospirillum sp.
GGGTGAAATATTTTTATAGTCTATAAATACTATGTTTTATGGAACAGAGTGTTTTATTTTGAAAGCGGGCGGTTGCAATCGCCAAAAAAATATTTTATATCTTTGAGTAAAGGAACATTATTTAAGGATTTGAAATGAATATATTGGCTGAAATTATAGGCTATGTTGCTGGTTTTTGTGTTGCGGTTTGTTTTTTGCCGCAGACTTTGCAAACCATTAAGAGCAAAAATGTCAAGGATTTGTCGCTTGTAAGCTATGTTATCTATTGTACGGGGGTTATCTGCTGGGTTTTGTATGGACTCTATCTGCGTTCGGTGCAGATGGTGCTGTTTAACCTGATTTCTCTTTTCTTTGCTTCTGCAATTTTGATTATGATTATCAAATACAAACGGAAAAAATAGAAGTCACCGGGTTTGGCTGGAAGAGCGGTATTTTACAAGATATTTATTATATTCTTTTATCTGCCGGTTGCAGGTGTCAAGTTTAGTTTTGGCCTCTTCTTTATATTTGCCAGCTAATCAATCTTTTAAGGGGCGGAAAGTGAAAAAATAAACCGTATTTCCTGTTTGGAAAATACGGTTGTTTGAGATTTAGAATGCGATCCATAACATCAGCCCGATCAGAAATATGAGAAAGCCTAAAAGTTCGTAGGTGGCAATCAGAAAAACACTGCTTGATACGGGGTAATTGCTGTTGGCGTTGGCAATAATCAGCTCCTTTGCCTGCTGTTTGAAAAAGAGAATGGTCAGCAACCAGAACAGGAGTAGCTGGGTTGCTGCAACCGAGGCCAGAAAGATGCCGTTAATCTTGTATGTGGCAAACAGCAGCCAAATGATGATTGTCATTGCCGCTGGGGCGATCAAAGAGGAAACTTTCCTGGTTTTCCTGTTGTGCCACAAGCGGCAGGCCAGAGCCGCACAGAAACAGAATGCAGCCACCGAAACGGTAAACATGAGCATTGTAATTTCAAGCAGCAGATAGGCCCATATACCGAAAGCGATTGTAAAGGTTAACTCCAGCTTAAAATTCCAGTGCCGGAGGTCTCTAGTGCCTGAAACCAGGCAGAAAAAACAGATCGCAAGAAGAATGAGGGAACATGTCTCCTTTATCATCTCGGCATGAGGAGAAGGAACCAACAGGCTGATGATACAGACAATGACAGAAACGGCAGCGAACACTTTGCCTAATAGCATATAGGTGTGCAGTTTCAGATCATTTAAATTTTCTGCGCTGTCGTTTAACAGACTAACGTTAAAAAACGGTGTTGTTTTCATATGTATATAAATTAATAATTAGTAATTGGGCAAAATTTACATCTTTTAGACAAAAAAGTCAACCGAAATATCGGGTGTCGGTGATTAAAAACGAGAGACAAAAGAGGAATGCTTTTTATTTCTGCACAAATTGTTTTTTACCTTGAACAGAAAGTTTAAAATAGTATTTTAGGTGCAGAGTTTTGCAAACAGGAGATTATTGAAATGGCAGAATATAAAACCAAAGTGTTGATTATCGGTTCCGGTCCGGCTGGTTATACTGCCGGTATTTATGCTGCGCGGGCAGGGCTGTCCCCGATTTTGGTCAGTGGACTGCAAAAAGGCGGGCAACTGACGATTACTACCGATGTGGAGAATTTTCCGGGATTTCCTGAACCGATTAAAGGCAGTGAGCTTATGCAGCGGATGCATGATCAGGCCGTTCATGTTGGTGTGCAGATTGTTGATGACCAGATTTTGAAAGTTGATTTTTCGTCCCGGCCGTTTGTGCTGGTTTCTGACGGAGCCAATTCTTTCCGTGCGGACAGTGTGATCATTGCCACCGGTGCTTCTGCCCGCTGGTTGGGGCTTGAAAGTGAAGAAAAATTCCGCGGTTTCGGAGTTTCGGCCTGTGCTACCTGTGATGGCTTCTTTTACCGCAACAAAGATGTGGCGGTTGTTGGTGGCGGAAATACGGCGGTGGAAGAAGCTCTTTATTTGGCCGGTATTGCCCGCAGCGTTACCCTGATACACCGGCGTGATCAGTTACGAGCCGACAAAGTTTTGCAGGAAAGAGTTTTGAATAACCAGAAAATCCGGGTGGAATGGGATAGCGTGGTTGATGATATTAAGGGGGAAGATAACCCGAAAGGTGTTAGCGAAATTATGGTTAAAAACCTGAAAACGGGTAGTGTCCGCGCTATTCCGGTGGAGGGTTTGTTTGTGGCTATCGGACACAAGCCGAATACGGAAATTTTTAAGAATGCGCTCAAACTTGACAATGATGGGTATGTTGTGACCGAACCGGGAAGCTGCAAGACCAGTGTGGCTGGCGTTTTTGCTGCTGGTGATGTTAAAGACTCCGTTTATCGGCAGGCAATTACCGCAGCCGGTTCCGGCTGTCAGGCTTTTCTTGAAGCTCAACGCTTTTTGCAGGAAAACTGAGTAGTTTTATGGGTAGGGAGAATGTTGCTGGCGGTTTCGTCGATGGCATCTGTTTCAGTTTGTGACAGTGTGTTGGTGGGAAAGCTGCAGCCGCATTTGTTGTCTTTGCTGCAATCACATTTTTCCTGATAATGTTTGATGATTGTCTGTTGTTCTGTTTTTTTCATAACAGACCTCCTGGATGATAAAAAATAAAAACCGGATTTTGCGAATCCA
>CAYXBH010000140.1:0-2559 GCA_964463185.1 uncultured Azospirillum sp.
CGCTGCCTGCCAGTCAGTTGTGCGGCCAGATCATAAAAATCACGCCCGTTCAAATCCTGTCGCTGCGGATTCATAATGTAAAGCACGCAACCTTGTGTTTTTTCTGCCATGCCGCAACGGGCACGACCTCTAGGAACCTCAGAATTAATAACAACTCCTTGCAGGCCGTTTTGAACAGTGGTCGGGCTGCTGAGGAATATTTTGGAAAACAAAATGCCAAACAAAAGGAAAACGGCAGCGGTAACAAATACGGCAAAGCCTGTATAAAGATCACCAACGACCATTTTATTCCTCCATGTTGAAGGTGTTGGAGCAATATCTTCGTCACGGATAAAATTTCTTTCAAAATTATTTTGCTGTAGCCGTGGATCCTGCTGAATGGTCGGCAAATTATCACCGTCAAGAAAAGCATCCAAACTAAAGGAGTCCATTTTTTGAGGCGAGCTTTGCATGTCCATATCTGATGACAGAGGATCGGTCGTCATCATCGGCATTGCCGATTGTGAACCGTAAGAAGAGGTATATGCAGAATCAGACATCTTATCCGGTACAGAAAGCTCAGGACTGCTGACAACCGGCCGTTTGATAGGTCTTTTGACTTTTTTTAGCTTGTGGCGGATCGGAGCGCCATTATTCATGTTATCCATTTTCCAATCTCCTTAAACTATTGAATATCCATAACCCGGGGAACCTGTTTTTTTATGGTTCTGATAATTCTCGGCACCATAAAAACAATGGTTTCCGATTTTGGCGCCGATATGCCGAAAATTTCGTTCGGAATGCCGATAATCAGGAAATTTTCTCCCAGTTTGCTACGGATATTGAATTGCGTAATTTGCCCGTCCTTTCCCTCAAGAGTGATATCCGAAAAGATCCGGTTTTGCGGCATAAGGGAAGATTTTGCCAATAGAGACAACTGTGCCTCGGATGATTTCCGGTTGGCGCATTTGCCGATGTCAAAACGAGCCAGCCACAAGTTCGGAACGATAAATTTGCCTTCTGCCGCTTTGACAACCCTAGCCTGACCGGAAAGAAAATGCTGCAGAGTCTGAAAATTTAGATCATCGGAGGTTGTCAGCACTCGTCCGATAACGCCGGTTTTGGCCGTTCTGATAGTGCCGAAGTCAAAAATATTCAGCAGTTTTTGCCACTCTATGTCGTTTGTGATGTTGTTATAGGGATAAATTGTGAAAATACTGACATCATAGGCAATCAGTACCGGATTTTCTTCAAAATAATCCAAAAGATCCTGAAGTTTTGTTTTCAATTCAATGTCGCCATCAAAAGTGATGGAATAGTCAGACCAGTCGGTTGTGATATTTGTAATGCCTGACCCGCGAAGCACATCAAGCAAAGCCAGAATAATAGGCCGCGATTTCGGTACATAAAGAGTAAAGTTTGCCTTTCGGCTAATGGTCAGGGTTTTGGTTTCGGCATTGTAGCTGTAATAAATTTTCGCCGCCTCAGTAATCATTTTGATAACATCAGATAGTTCGCCGCGCAGATTTTCTGCCGAAACACTGGTATAAGGCGCATCTTTTGCCACCAGCCGGATGCCGGCTTCTTTAGTCAGTTTCAGCAAAGCTTTTTCTGCCGACATGGTTTTGAACGAAAAACCGGTAACCTCAAAACGCGGCAGCGGATTGTTAACACCATTACGGGTCAGGTTAAAGGCTTTCATGTTATATGGCAGAGCCGTAATCATTTCCTGAGTTTTCCAGTTGACATTGCAACGCAGCGGTGTTTCCAGGTCAAGGGAACTGGCACCTTTTGGGGTGCGGATCATATTGGGATCCTGCAGGTCGATCAATGAAGCGGCGGAAAGAGGATTGCTTCTTTTCGGTTCCGGCTCGGGAGCAGGGGTTTTGCATCCCGCAAGCATTCCTGCCAATATAAAACAAACGGCTGTTTTTCTGAAATTTTTACAATATCTGAACATTAGTCGGTTCTTTCCGTTTTTTAAGTTGACTGTTAATGTTATTTTTGTTCTTCCTCGGCCGGGAAGTTTGGTTTGATGTCGTTTTCCTGCATCAGTTTTTCCATTAGTTGCTCCATCCCCATGCCTGCACCGACGGTCGGGTCAACGGATTTGTCCACCTCGCCCAGGGCTTTTTTCATTTTTTCGACTTCGCGTGCATCTTCCTTGATCATATCCGGGGTGGAGTTGCTTTTCAGTTCATTTTGATATTCTGTCAGTGTTCTTTTCAGACCGTTCATGCCACCGGCAATTTTACGCTCGACATAAGGATAAAGCTCTCTGTGCTGCAAAATATATTCGCCAGTTTCGCTAATTTCTTCCAGAACATCAAGAATATACCCGAAAAAAGGATAATCTTCAATCGCAATGTTTCCTTTTCGCACACAACGTGCGGCAATTCGGGAAATCGTCCGGTCATAATAATCTTTCAGCAGGATATAGTTATTGACATACCACAAATCGGGATTGTTGTTTGTGCCTGCGGGTTTGTTTTGTTCCATCTGTCATTTCCTCTATTGCAATTTTAATTATATATGTTTCCGCCCTAAATTATTATTTCCCCTAATTTACCCGATATTGTT
>CAYXBH010000141.1:0-2555 GCA_964463185.1 uncultured Azospirillum sp.
AGCGCGTGCATAATCTGCGCCCCGGCCGCTGTCCGTATGGCCGAATATTTCGTTTAACCGGCAGGCAAATACGTTTTCGGGCATCTTTTTCAGCCAGTTGGCTGCGATTTTTTGAGCTTTACCGGCGTCTTTTTCATATAGAAGCATCAACGTTTCGGCAGCGTTTAAGGCATACTCGTGGCAGTCGGGAGATTTCAGCAAAGCGTTGAAAAACAATCCCAGCGCCTCTTCATATTCGCCGAAATCTTTTTGAATGATCCCCAGGTTGTTGCTGGTTTCGGCTCTTTCTGGATCCAGAATAACCGCCTGCCTGTATTCTTCCAGTGCTTCCGCCAATCGTCCCTGACGATAGAGCAGGTCGGCATAATTGATATGACCATCAATACTCTGTGGCGCTATATCCAATGCTTTTTTATACATTTTTTCTGCCTTATCGGCATCTCGTTCGGCGTTGGCAAGGTTAATCAGGGCGCAGACGGATTTGGGGTGAACGGCAAGCGCCCGGTTAAAATATGTCAGTGCTTCTTCTTTTTGAGCAGACTGCAAGCAAAGTTCTCCTGCCAAAAGCAGGTTTCCTTCGTCTTCCGATAAAGAGCAGGCGCGCTTGGCATAATCAAGGGCTTCAATTGTTTGCCCCTGCTGCCGGTACATCAGGCTGATATAGTAGGGGATCAGGGCGTCATCCGGATATTGCTGGGCCAAATCTAGCAAAGCGCCGAGATTATTGTCCGCTTTGGCCAGGTTGGCACGCGGTTCGGCATAAGTCGGGTCAAGCGCTGCTGCCAGATTATATTGTTCACGGGCGGCCGGGATATTCCCCTCTGACAAATATATATTTCCGAGCGCATTATGTGCCTCCTTAATTCCTGGCTGCAGTTGCAGAGCCCTGCGATAGGCGGCAGCGGCTTCTACGGGTTTGCCGTTCCTTTCTTCCGACCAGGCAAAATTGAAATAATATTCTGCCGAGTGGGGATTTTGCGCTATCGCCCTGGAAAAATATTCTGCCGCCTGATCGTGCAGTTCTTTACTTTGTGCAATCAGCCCCAGCAGATTAAGCACTACCGGCTGGTCAGGAACGGTTTCCAGAACCTGCCGGTAAAGCGCCGCTGCTTCGTCCAGGTGTCCGTTGTTGTGCAGTTTCAGCGCCTGCTGCAAAATCAGGTCATATGACATCAGCGGGCACGCCCCAGTTCGTCTTTAACACGGTGAATAACCTCGTCAAACATTTCTTCGGTCAAAACACCGGTGTTGACGTTGTAGCGCGAGGTGTGGTAGGAATCAAACAAAACCAGCCGATGGCGTTCCAGAATGTGCCGTGCACCGTGTGCAAATTTGAAAGACGATTTCTTGTAGCCAAGGGTGCCAAGCAGCGCATCATGCGCCACGCCGCCCAATGCCAAAATGATTTTAAGGTTTTTCAAAGAGGCGATTTCATCGCTCAAAAAACGCCGGCAGTTGTTGACTTCTTCCGCTGTTACCTTGTTTTGTGGTGGCACGCAACGGACAGCATTGGTAACTCTTGCGTTTATCAGCTCAAACCCGTCGTTGGCGCGTTTCAAGTAATTTCCTTTTGCCATGCCATATTTTTTTAAAATAGGGTAAAGCAAATCGCCAGCATAATCATTGGTAAATGGACGTCCCGTCTGGTTAGCACCTTTCAGGCCGGGGGCCATACCGAGGATCAAAAGCTGTGCGTCTTCCGGGCCGAACGGTGCCACTGGCGCATTGTGAAAAGAGGGGAATTTTTGTTGGTTTTCATGCCGAAAGGAGGCCAGCCTGGAACATAATCCGCAATTTTTTTCAGGGCATAACATATTCATTTTCCTACATTATTACATATTTTTTGATAATTTAGCACATTTATTTTGAATGCACTCTTTAATTTCGGCAAACAATGGCTATATCGTCAATCAGTAATATTATGACTATTATAACATTTACAACAGACTTTTAAATATAGTTCACAAAAACCTACTTATAAATGGAGTTTATTATAAAAAAGACATTACTGTTAACAGGTGTTGTTTGCCTTTTTTCCGTACAGGCAGAGAGTCGGTTATCGTGCAGGTATCAGTACTCAGTACGATTTTACCGAACAGCTATATCGGCGCCAAGCACCTGAATGACCTGATAGAAGCTGCCGTAGGTATCAGATACACGTTTCAAGTATCCGTGATCAAAGAAAACTCCGGCAGTTTGGCTACCAGAGTTTTCTTATTGCCAAATTAAATAATTGTTGTTATCTTTACCACAAACAACACCTTAAACCAGAGGATTGAACAATGAACTTGAAGAAAATTTATTTTGGCATCTTGATTGCCGTGATCGTCATAATTGTTGTCAGTATGTTTACCGGCACCAGATTTATCCCTGTCAGCCTGGGCATTTTAAAAGAAATGATTGTAGATTGGAAAATTTTTGTTCCGGCTCTTGTCTGTGCTTTTGCTTTCAGCAAGGTAAAATACTACTGGCTGACGATGCTTGTTTGCTCACTGGTTGCCTCGATGGTTGTGCAGGTATTCTTTTTCAGTGTGCATGCGGGATTATATATTATT
>CAYXBH010000142.1:0-2506 GCA_964463185.1 uncultured Azospirillum sp.
GCTATAATCTAGATTCAAGAAAAACCGTTGATATTCAACGGTTTTTCTTATTATTTTCAATAAAATTTCAGAGCAAAAGAAGTTGTTTTTCACCTATTTTTTCCTCTTTTTTCATGGTTCCGACCAATATTTCCATCGACGCATATTGTTTTTCCGTTACGGTTAACATTCTAATACTTCCCGTCTTAGGAATCAAGGATTTCAAGCGTTTAGCATGTTTTTCCACATCATCTATCCCTTTACAAATCCGCGAATAGACTGACAGCTGCAACATAATATATCCGTCTTTTAGCAGGAAATTTCTAAGGCGACTCGCATTTCGGCGATCGGTTTTGGTCAGCGTCGGCAAGTCAAAAAAGACGATAATCCGCATATATCTTTCTCCTTCCCTTGCCACTTATCCACAGCCTCACAATAAAAATTCTTCTTTTTTCATTTGCGGTAATTGCAACTCTCTTACTTTTTTGTGCTGCATTGTTTTCACCAAAGATGTCGCCGTGATTTCACAGCTTTTCAGCAAATTGATTTCTTCTTCACGAATATGACAATTACAATTCAAAATCGGCAAAATTTTATTTTTCAAAGCTGTTGTCATCCCCACTTCTTTTTCCAGGGGAAGTTTACAAACGGTATAATCAACAAACGGTCGAAAGGGTTCCATCATATCATCCACCAGATTAAACTGATTTAATTTATTGGCGTGATGGATACCGAAACAAGGCAGCAGTCCGGCACCGACAATGCTTCTTGCCATACAACCGCGCAAAACGGCATATCCATAATTGAGCGCCGAATTGCGAATATCATCATCGTTGTTTCGGTTAAAATCCGCAAACAAACTTTTCCAATAAAGATTGGCGGCAAAAGCCTCGGCATTTTTGGCATCGCCTGACTGCACCTGCTTGGCAATCTCCCGTAATTTTCCGGCATTGGCTTTGGACAGAATATCCAGCACCATCGCCTGATTATTGATTTTTGCTTTGACAACTTCCTGCCATAAACGTTTTTTGAGCGGTTCAGAAACATCCCGCTGCATCCAGGCAATTTCAGAATAACGGGAATGGGTATGAAAAGGAAACAACGCACCAGACGGCAGGTGTGAAAAATCGCAGGTAAACAACACGATATCATACTCCGGCAATTCGCAAAGCAAAGAATTTGACAGCAGTATCTGCTTATTTTCCAAAAGAATTACCGAAATATCTTCAAGTGGAATTTTTAAGGAATCTTCCTCAAAGGGTTCATATAAAAGCTGGCGGTTTTTAACCGATAATTTGCAAGCCTTGCTTATTTGTAAAATCCGCCAGCCCATTTTTATTCTCCCCTTTTTTGACCATGCCGATGTTTCTTTTTTATTATTGTCAGCGGCAGGCGGGTTTCTTTTTTGACTTCATCAATCCGCAACCCCAAAGAATCAACCTGATACTTTCGGAACTGATCCAGAGTTTTAACGCCTATACCTCTAAAATTATTACTGCGATCATGACTTGTTAAACTTATTGCTGCTGTTGCTCTGTCTGTTCCTCCGTAATATCCTAAAATTTCTTTCTCCCCTTTTTTGACTTTTACCAAGTCGTCCATATACAGGCTGAATTTAAAGTTATATGTTTCATCCAACTCTACCCATTCGTTTTCTTTCTTCAGAGGGACAATCGCCTTGTTGGGCAATTCTTTCCCCATATCGGAAAGATAAACCGGTACCAAGTAAAATTCATCTTTCCCTTTTTTATTCTTTTTGACAAAGACATCCGTACGCAACATATTTCCGTTGTTGGCCAGTCCGCCTCGGATCGGAATACCGGACAAAACATCCTTTTCGTTATAATTCTTATGTTTCGGATTTAAGGTGCGGATTGTTTCCTGATGAATTTCTCCGGTAGCGTTTTTGCGCGGCGGACGGGAAACAAAAATTTTATCCAGGTTATCCAATACTTCGTTTCTAAACCCAATCCACGGTTCTTGTATCTGCTTTTTGATATAACTATACCATGCTTTCTCCTTCTCATGGCCAAGCTCTTCCGCTTTTTTCCTGCGAAACTCTTCTTTATTTTCAAATATGGCAGAAAGACTAGATAATTTTTGCACCATTCCCTGAGTAGCGCAGGCAATCACAATCGCATCCTGAGCATGGTGTTTGTCGCTTTCATTGCGATCTTTTGACAGTCCCCATTGATGACGCAGATAATCGGTTAAGGAGCCAGTGCGCACCTGTATCCGTTGTTTAATCGGGCAAGAACTTACGGAAAAATCAACCGCATCTTCCAGATATTGTTTGACATAGCGGGCAATATGCGAGTTGTCATTGGCATTTCTTTCGCGAAATTCCAAATCGTCTTCATGTTCCGCATAATCTTCGTTCAGCAGGTTATCGCGTTTTTTCTTCCCCAGCGACTGTGTGTTAGTGACAATTGTTTTAAATTCATCCCAACGGCCGAGAGGTTGCAGATATTCAAACGGTGTTTTGCTTCCTTTTTTCTGGTTTTCCTCTGTAAAACAAAGCACCTTA
>CAYXBH010000143.1:0-2501 GCA_964463185.1 uncultured Azospirillum sp.
AAACAAGCTGAATGCCGATATACTGATTCATATCAACAATGAAATTATGCGGCATACGCTTAAAATGAGTGGTGGCATACCTGGCTAATTGAAAAAAAACAACGACCGGTTTGAAAACCAGCCGTTGTTTTTTTGCTCCTAACGCAAAGGCAGTCCAGCAAAAACTAAACCATCCGAAGCCAAAATTTTACGACCTCTCGGTTATTTACGCTCGCCAAACAAACGCAACAGCGCCAAAAACAGGTTAATAAAGTCCAAATACAACACTAATGCACCCACCATAACTTTTCGGATCATCAAATCTTCCGTATCGGCGGACATATAGATCTGACGGATTTTCTGGGTATCATAGGCCGTCAGTCCGGTAAAGACAACCACCGAAACGATCGACAGAACATAATACAACGCCGGACTCTGCATAAACAAATTAACCAAGCTGGCAATAATAATACCCCAAAGCCCCATCCTCATAAAAGCGCCCATAGAAGTCAGGTCACGCTTGGTAACCGTACCGTAAATGCTCATGACACCAAACATTGTGGCCGTAATCAAAAAAACACGCACCATGCTGGCATGGGTATAAACCAGGAAAATCGGCGCCAACGAAAATCCCATCAGAGCAGAATAGATCCAGAACACTCCACGCACCTGTGCCAGCGAACCGCGCACCAGCACCCAGTTGAACCCAAAAATAACGATCAGCGGCGATAGCAAAAACAACCAACCAAGAACAGACATTCCGCCCGTTTGCATATTAAACATCATAGCAACTAGCGGGGTATTGACCACCAGGAAAGCTGCCATGGCAGTAACAGCCAAAGCGCCTGCCATATGATTGTAAACGCTGACCAGATAGGCGCGCAGGCCATCATCAATGGTTGTCCGCTCAATTCCAACGTCAAAATAGTTTTTTTTCAATTCAATTTTACCTTTAAGCATTAGTTTCTCCTCTTAATAGACTCCAACTGCAAATAATATAGTTTTTAAATCCGTGTAAATCAAGCGAATTACTCGTAAGCATACAACAACCTGCCGTTTTGTTTCAGCCAGCAGCGCCCGCTTTCAGCATACGGACTAAGGCTGCGGACACATTCCCAAAACACGGCAGAATGATCCCGGTATTTAAGATGCGCCACTTCGTGGGCGGCCAGATAATCAATCGCCTCCACCGGTGCCAATGCGATTCGCCAGTTGTAATTGATATTGTTTAAGGTTGAGCAGCTTCCCCAGCGTGACTTGGTATCTTTGATCGTAACCCGATTGACTCTGCACCCGATTCGGGCAGCTTTCTGCCGGGACAAATCTCTCATTTTCAAGTGTGTTTCGTTCCGGATAAAATCACACACCCGCCGCGACAAAAACTCTTTTTCACCAGAAACCTTAAGCATATTCCCCTCCCGGACAACGTCGCTTTTAGCTTCCGGACAGTGGCAGATTTTCAAATTCTCGCCGAAAAAGGAAATCTCATCTCCATCTGAAAACTGCCGACTCATCGGCACTGCCAACAGATGCGCTTCAATCCAGTCCCGGTTTTTTTCCACAAAATCGAGCGCCTTGCGCGCAGAACAGCGCGGCGGCAGATTCAAAACGACTTTCCGCTCTTTATTGTCAATTCTCAGACTGAGCCGCCGACAAACCGCGGAAGAAACGGCTCTTAACGGCAGATCCGTCCCATTTTCGATTTCAAATATCTTTCCAGTTAACAATGTAATCTTCATAATGTGTTACTTCCGATTCAGAAATGATCAACCGCCTACGCACAGATTTCATCGCTTTATGCACGCTTTCTTTATCGCCACTGACCAGCGGGTGCCACGCCGGCAGTTCATACCCATTATCAAGTAGCCAGTAGGCACAGGTTTTCGGCAGGAAGCGGGGCTTTTCCCTCACTGCCTTCAGATCGACGCTACGACAATCGGGCACATTTTCAAAGCGGTTTTCATAAATCCGACACAAACAGCTCCGGGTATCAAGAAAACGACAGCGCACGCAAGTATAATGAATGACACCATCAATTTCCAGCTTGTTCAGGCAACACTTACCGCAGCCGTCGCAAAGGAGTTCCCATTCCACCCGGTTCATATCCTCCAGCTTTTTCCTCTTCCAGAATTCCGGTTCAACCGGACCTTTGGCTTCCGACACAGGATCGCGCCGTACAATGGCAACGACATAATGTTTCCTGGACATATTCATCAACCGATTTGCTCCGGCAGCTGGTTGTCTTCTATCGGGTCGGTGAAAAGAGCATATTCCCCTTGCCAGCCGAGTTTGACCGTCCCTGTCGGACCATGGCGGTGCTTACCGATAATCACGTCTGCCCGATGGCGGGTGGCCTGCATCCGCTGTTCCCACTTGTCGTGTTTTTCCTGCGAATAATTTTTATCGGTTTCTTTCGGCTCTTCGTTCTGGATATAGTAGTTTTCCCGATAAACAAACAGCACAATATCCGCATCTTGTTCGATAGACCCCGATTCGCGCAAGTCAGACATCACCGGCCGCTT
>CAYXBH010000144.1:0-2482 GCA_964463185.1 uncultured Azospirillum sp.
ATGATTTCAACCGGCGATCGCCAAATGCTTTCTATATTCAAACAAGAGGGCAAACCTGTCGCCTATCTCCCTAATATGGTCGATATTGCGATTGAAAACGGAAAAGCTTTTCAAAGAGCTACCCCCCCCCTACGACGTCCTGCTCTGCGCCAATACCGGTAGCCGTCAGTTTTGCGGAAAAAACCGGGAGATTGAGCAGATTCTGACGGAATCAGAGAGCAAAATTGACGGTATCAGATGGTTGCTTGGTGGCCTGCGTGGACAACCGGCACTGCACGGAGCAGACTATCTTGATGCTTTCAAAAAAGCAGGCATCGGTTTTAACCTCAGCCGTTACAACGACGTTTACCTGTATAGTTCGGACCGACTGGCTCACATCATCGGCAACGGCGAGCTGGCGCTTATTGACCGTGCAACCGGTTTTGCCGACGTTATCCCCGAAGACGGCGCCGCATTTTACGGCAGCGAAGAAGAATTTTTTGACAAACTGGCCTTTTACAAAAACAACTCCGATGCCCGGATGAGTGCCGCCCGCAAGGGATACGAGAGCTATTACACAGAGTTTGACAACAAAATCGTAACCGCCTATATGGCGGCCCTCATGTTTGACAAGTTCAAAACCCCCAAACGTTCGTGGCAGATTGTCGTCTGACTTTTCAGCGCACCAGACACCGCAGAACCTCGTCTTTTTCCAGAAGACGTACCGCTCGGCCAAAACTTGCTGGCTCGGATAAAATGGTATAATAATTATCCTTAATTGACGGTGCCAACTCAAGCGCTCTTATAAACACAGTCTTATCAAACGGATCTTCTGCGACAAAATCAAAAAATCCGGTTGCCGACAAAATATCGCGCACACCATCCGCTTCCGGATTATCCTGAAGCATGGCACAGAGATAAGCCGCCGTACCAACCTGCAGACCGTGCATTTTTGGCCGAGGAGAAAGCTCGTCCAGCGCGTGGGAAATCAGATGTTCCGAACCACTGGCTGGCCGCGAGGTACCGGCAATTTCCATGGCTATGCCACTATAAAGTAGCGACATTGCCAGACTGCGACGAAAACGGGGCGACGACAAATCACTGCTGTGGCGCAAAAACAACAAATCAAGCGAGTTATACGACATAATCGAGGAAAAATCGTTAAACCGCTCATAGCCCAAATTAAACGCCTGTTTCCAGTCCCACAGCGCGCTCACTTTGGCAATCATATCACCGACACCGGAATAAAGAAAACTTTTCGGACAACCGGCAATCACATTCAAATCAATAACCACGCCGTAGGGAATGGCAGCCTTTACGGTCTTGCGTGCCCCGTTGACGGTCAGGGAGCAGGTCGGCGAACAAAAGCCATCGTTTGACATTGACGTCGGCACGCTGATATATGGCAACCGGAGCAGATAAGAAGTATATTTGGCAAAATCAAGCACCTTGCCACCACCGATGCCGACGATAGCCTTAACACCGGCTGGTAAAGAAAAAGCTGTGGACGTAATATCTTCAATCGCGATTGAAACCACCGTATCTTCCGACAAAATCTCAATACCATGTTCTTCAAGTCCGTGTTTCAGCGCGCGACCGAGCATCCGTTCCATTCCCTCCCCCCAAAACAGGGCAATACCTGTCATGTCTTTGTCAAACAAATACTTGCCGATTTTGAGAATTTTTCCCTCACCGATTTTAAGCAGATAGGGAATATTGATCTGACGACTTGTCATCATATAAGGCGGATACTTTTTCATTCTTTTTCTCCCTTCAAAAAACGACAGACCTGGTTAAAATCCTCCAATTCTCTGGCCACAATTCCCAACTGCCGACATTGCAAAAACAGCATTTTACGAGCAAAAACATCATCGGCAATGCTGGCGGCCGCCACATCGGGCATTCCATCGCCGCAATAGACCACCCGGTACCCCTCCTGCTGCAAATAGCGGACGACTGCAGCTTTGCTGACGCCGGTATTAGGATCCCAAAAAGGGCTTTCCTCTGGTGGCGACATCATCAAAAGCCCCTGTTCGGGATTATAAACACCATGATTTGCCACCAGTCTGATACCATATTCTTTCATCTCCTGGCCGATCAGACGCTCAATATAATAGTCGCATCCAGCCGAGCAGATATAAACCGGCATTTTGTTCTGCCGGCAAAAGTCCGCCACCACAAAAAAACTGCGGTCAATTTTAATGCTGCAGATAAAATCGTCAAACACCGTGCTATCGATTCTCAAAGAGGCAAAAATTTCCCTCAAAGCCTCAAAATGGGTCTTTTCCCCTGCCATATATTCCCGCCACGGAGTCAACGCCTGCTCGCCGAGATACTGCTGGCTGACATAATTAAAAAAGTCATCATCGCTGATTGTTCCGTCAAAATCGGAAACCAGAGCGGTTTTTGTTTCCCTGTCCATACCAATCCTCTCTTTTGCCATGGGCCTTTTTTAAATATACCTTATATGTTTTACCAAAAAGTGAATTTTTACCCCTGCCAG
>CAYXBH010000145.1:0-2450 GCA_964463185.1 uncultured Azospirillum sp.
GGTGAAGAAAAAATTCCGAAAGCGGCAGCCAGGTCGCTTTTGTCGTCAATGTACATTTCCAAGTCAGGTGCGCCGTATTTATCAAGCAGGCGCCGCTGTTCGGAGAAACCTCCCGGCCATTCTTTTTTGGGGGAAATCATGATAACCCTGATGCCGTCGTTTTTTGTCTGTCGCACATATTCATTCAGGCTTTTGAGCTCGCGGATGCAAGGAGTGCAGTAACGCGACCAGAAAACGGCCAGCACAAAGTCGCCGTTAAAATCTTTCAGTTGGATTGGTTGGCCGTGTTCTCCGTAGATGGCTTTGGACGGAAGTTCACGCGGGACGTCGTAAATGTTGATACCTTTTTCTTTGGTCGCAACGGTTGTAATGCCGCATAAAAAAAAGACGACCACCAAGATTTTACAAAAATTTTTCATTTGCCTATTGATAACTGCTTTATATTTTTTGCCTTGTTTCCATTTGAGAGATAATATATAACATAATAATCAAATAGACAAGCAAAAGGTGAAAAATGAATAAGGTATCACTATTTTTGTGGATTTTTCTTATTGCGATTGGGCTTTTTCTCTCCGGCTGTGGAAAAGTATCGGATCTGGAACCTTTTGAACCCGGCTATCCTCACACCTATCCTCGGAAATAGTTATCAAACAAGGATTGAAAAATGGTAGAGAGTAATTTTGTTGATGATATGATTCCCTATGTGGAATTTGCCGATAATGCCAATGAGCGTACACCCTGCGTGTTGGTACTTGATTGTTCGGGTTCCATGCGTGGCGAACCGATCAGACAGCTCAATATCGGTTTGAAAGCTTTGGAAAAAGAACTGAAAGAAGACATTGATGCCAGTTCGCGGGTGCAGTTGCTGATTATCAAGGCTTTCGGAAAAGATGAAACGGAAGTTTCTTCCGACTGGATTGATGCCATGAATTTTACGGCGCCGGAAATGGTTGCCGGTGGTTTAACACCGATTGGCAAGGCGATGGAACTGGCGTTGAAAAAAATAGAGGAACAGAAGTGTCTTTATGACAGCTGCGGTATTACTTCCAAACGGCCGTGGATTTTTTTGATCAGCGACGGGGAACCGACCGACTATGACTGGGAGAGTATGGCCCGCAAATGCTGTCAGGCGCAGGAAAACAAAAAGGTGGTTATCCATGCCGTCGGTACCGAAGGCGCCAATTTGGAAAAATTGGCCAAATTTTCTCTTAATTCGCCCAAACGCCTCAGTGGTTTGAAATTTACCGAATTTTTCCTCTGGCTCAGCCGCAGCGTTTCCTGTATTTCCAAAGCTGCGCCGAATGCGGAGGATTTGTTCGACGATACGGGAAACTGGGATGAAGAAAACTAGGAACGGCAATATCAGGGTGAGGGCGGCCTGCGTAACGGGGCCGGTGCATCTCGGTTGCGGTCAACCCTGCCAGGATTATTGTCGTTATTCCACGCGCGGAGCAAATTTTGTGGCGGTTGTTTCCGATGGTGCCGGTTCGACCAAATACGGTAGAATCGGTGCCAAAATTGTTTGTAACACTTTGGTTGATTTGCTTGTCGATGTTCCGTTTAAAAATATCCGGCAGGCGGTTGTCAACGCCATTGGAACGGCTCGCGACAAGCTCACTTTTCACCGCTATAACTCATCTGGCAACAAAAGAGGAATTATGGCTTTTGCGGCAACTGTGGTCGGTGTGGTCTGCCATAAGGGCGAGGGGGTGTTTTTTCATATTGGCGACGGGGCTGCTCTGGCGTTTACGTCTTCCGATCTTTCCCATTATGTTGCCTCCAAACCAGAAAACGGGGTTTTTGCTTGTGAAACGTATTTTTATACGATGGATGATTGGGAAGATACGCTCCGTTTTACTCCTTTTAAACAGGCGCATACGGTGATGTTGATGTCGGACGGGCTGACCAATTTTTCGTTCGATCAGGAATTTAACAGCATAAAGCCCAATTTTCTTTTGCCAATCAATGATTTTCTCTGCCGGGAAAAACAACGGGATAAGGCTGTCCGTGCGCTGGTCAATACGCTGAATACGACCCGTGCCAAGCAGCTGAACCCTGATGACAAAACTTTTTTATGGGCAAAACTGTAATGACCGAGAGCGGGGAAATGTATAGTGCCATTTACGGCGACGGTAGTTGGGAGCAGGTTGTTCTCGGGGAGATGGTCAACAAAGGCGGAGCGGCTGGGCGGATCCACCGGGTGGAAGGACACCCGCGGCTGGTGGCCAAGATTTTTCATAATTTGAATAAAAGCAGCACTAATCGAGAAAAACTGCAGGCCATGCTTTTAAACCGGCCGAGTTTTTCTCCGGCGATGAAAGACGGCAAGCAGTTTACCATGGAAGACGGCAACAGCTATGTGCAGATTGCGTGGCCGGAGGCGTTGCTTGAAAATGAATCAGGATTCTGTATCGGTTACCTGATGCCGCTTATCGATTTGAGCCAGGCGG
>CAYXBH010000146.1:0-2435 GCA_964463185.1 uncultured Azospirillum sp.
TCAAATTGGCTCCGGAAAAATCTGCTCCGCGGAGGTTGGAGCCGGAAAAGTTGACGCCCGACAAATTGGCCGCCGAAAAATTGGCATCTGACAGGTCTTCGTGGTCAAATTCGCCGTTTTCCAGGTTTTTGCCGTTAAATTCAATGTTTAATATTGGCAGGTCGTCTTTCGGAGAGCGATAAACTGCATGCCAGAGGTTGGGACGTCCGTCGTCACCATCCGGCGGAGGCGGGGGCGTACCGGTTTTGCGGGGAGCGTTTTCATCATCGTCTTCCTCCTCCTCATCATCATCGTCGCCGTCTTCTTTTTCGTCGTCCTCTTCACCATCGCTTTCATCATCGTTGTCTTGATCGTCGTCATCGGCATCGCGGAAATTTTCATCATCATCAACCGAACGGGCGTCTTCATCGTCATAGGTGGCATCAGTTCGGCGAAATTCATCATCTCCGGCTTTGTCATTACCGTCATTTGCATCTTCATAGCAAGCAACAACTGCATTTTTCTCCAACCGGCAACGGTTTTCCTCTTCCTCATCATAAACGGCAAAAGAGCCGTCCTCTCCCGTTTTCAGAAAAGAGGCGCGGGCTTTGTCCCTGATTGCTTTCAGCGCTGCTATTTTTTCTTCGTCAGATGCCATTTTACCCTTGCGAATGTTGCTCTGCTAGGCTTTTTATTTTAGCTTAAGAAATCTAATTTGACAAATATTTTATGCTTCTTCGTCAAAAAATTCACTACCGATAACTTTTTTGGCTATTTCATAATCAAAACCGGCACGCACCATTGCTGCCAGATCTTTCTGACGGCAAGTGTTTTGTTCTTCCCCGTTTTTGCGGAACGGACCGATCTTTTTTTTTCGAGCAAAGTTTTCTGCCGCACCTGTTTCGTCAATTTCCGCTTCCGACAAAATCCGGTCAATTATGATATCACCGATGCCTTTTTGTTTCATTTTCTGTCGTATGTAGTGCTTCGACTTCCCGGCGGCAAGATAGGAAGCAATTTTGGTTTCCGCATAGCGGGCATCGTCAAGGTAACCGTATCGTTCGAAATCGGCAATGATTTCCTCGATCCAGACAGCCGCCATCTGCCGGTCAAACTCCGGATTTTCACGCGCATAGTTAAAAACCCGGCAGTTTAAGACCTGGCGCAGGTTGTCGGCAGAAGAATCGAAACGCTGGAGATAGTAAAGAGCTATGTTTTTCAGGCGCGACGGGGTTATTTTGCGTTTCCGACGCAAGGGGAAAGCGCTTTTTTTATCATTTTCTATCATAAAAAACCTATTTTTACTTGATTTTTATATAGATGACATGTTAAACAATAAAATAGAATTTACAAGCATAAACCGTATTAACAACTATGGATAAAATCTATGATTAAAAATATTCTTTCTATGTTTTGCGCTTTGGCTCTGGTATCGACACTTTCCGCCTGCGCTTCCAGCGATGAACCAGTTCCCCAGAAATATAATGAGCCCCGTTTTAACAGTGATGGAATTGTCAATTTGAAGGTTAACAAAGTGGAGGTTGTTTCCGAATTCATGCCTTCTTTTACCCGTCCGAATGTTGAACACCTGTTCCCCGTTTCGATCGAAAAAACAGCTAAACTGTGGGCGACCGACCGTCTGAAAGCTATCGATTTTGCCTCCGACAAACAGGCAACTTTCATCATCAAAGACGCCAGTGTTACCGAAGAAGTAGTAAAATCTGACAAGTTGTTTGAAAAAGACAGTTTGAAATACCGTGCTAAATTATCGGTTGTTTTAAAAGTAAACGATCCCTACAATTTCTCCAGTGCGGAAACCTCGCTTGAAGCTTGGCGCGAACTGACCATCCCGGTAGATACCACAATTGAGGACAAAGAAAGATATTGGAACAGTATGGTCGAAAAATTGTTTGAAGAATTCAATGCACGTATGCAGATAAACATCAACAAATATCTGAATATGTATGTTGCAGATTCCGAACATGTTGAAGAATATGAGGAATAATTTTATTCTCATTTTCTGTAAAAGCCCCGTTTTTGCGGGGCTTTTTTGTCTTGTCCGGAGATTTCTTATTTTATGTAAGGCATAGATATGACAACCTTTTTGCCGCCTCTGATTAAAAAACAGGGCTTGAGCGTTGTGCTGTTGCCGGTTCGTCAACTGAAGTCTTTTACAGGATCCGGACAGCGTTTATCCCAATCCTTTTCGACACATCTGTTTTTGCTTGGCGGCGAATTAAAAAAAAGGCTCTATTAAACAATTTTGTTGAAATATGGCTTGACTTTATCTTTTGTTCTGAAAACAAAGATATCAACGGCTTTATAGTTTACACCGCCGACAATTTATGCTATGTTCAAGTATATTGGTTTGTAGGAGTCGTTAAATGGAAATAGATTTTCGAGATATCCAAAACAAATATATTGATATGGTAAATTCCAATATCAATAGTTTACTC
>CAYXBH010000147.1:0-2413 GCA_964463185.1 uncultured Azospirillum sp.
AACATTTGGGATTAAGCGAATCGATGGCATCAATAACCATATCGACAGGTTCTGACAGCAATTCCGACAAATTTCCGGCATTAACAAACATATCTTTGACCACCACTTTGCAGTCGGGATTTATGTCGCGGACGCGGGCGGCAGCAAGTTCTCCCTTTTTGCGACCGACCGTTGATCCTAAGGCCAAAATCTGCCGGTTAATGTTGCTTTCTTCCACTTTGTCAAAATCGACTAGGACCAAACGTCCGATCCCTACACGGGCAAGCGCCTCCATCACATAGCCGCCAACGGCACCGAGGCCGACGATCATCACCGATGAGTTTTGCAGGCGGGCAAAATTTTCTTTGCCGAGCAGTGCCCGCGTGCGGACAAACCTTTTATTTTCCATAGATAAACCTTTCCGCATTACATTCTATTGTCGCTGCCAATCGGGGCTGCTCCGTCTGCCGCCAAAGCGCCAGCTGCTGCAACAGTTCCGGCAAAAAAAGCGGTGTCTGCTCCTCATTTTTCCAGGGGCTCTGATAAGGACCGTCTGTTTCAAGCAAAATTCTGTTTTCCGGCACCATACGGACAATATCCGTGGCGTCTTTATTTTTTAAAACAGAGGCGGAAAAAGACACATAGCCGCCGTATTTCAATACGAGTTGCAGATGTTCCGGACGACCGTTGAAAGAATGAATCATAAAACGCTCCGGCAGATGCCTCCAAAAACCGGCCAGCAGCGATACAGCTTTGACCGCGTGAATGATGAGCGGACGATGCATTTCTCCGGCCAGTCTGACCTGGGCAGCAAATACTTTTGTCTGTTTTTCCCGGTTTTCTTTATGTCCATCCAGACCGCATTCACCGATCAGTGCCTGCGGCCAGTCGTTCAGCCAGCTACGCAAGTGTTCAATCCAGCCGGCGGCAGCATTGCTCGCATACCAGGGATGAATGCCAAATGCCGGCATCACCGTTTGCGGATACTGCCGCGCCAGCATTGCCACTACTGGCCAGTCATCTTCCGACGTCGCAGCACAGATCAGGCGGGAAACTCCAACCGACCGAGCTGCGGCAATAATATCCGTTGCACAGTTTGCTCTATAATCTTGCAAGTGAATGTGCATATCGGTAAAATTCATATAATTTGACTTTCATTTTACAAAAAATTGTTTCTGACGGGAAGGATAATAAGCAGAGATGAGTATTTTGACAAGACCGATTTTAGAGATCAATTTAGACAATCTGGAAAAGAATTACCGCTTTTTGCAGGCTTTGGCCAAAAATTCGGAAGCGGCGGCAGTGGTTAAAGACGATGCGTACGGCTTGGGTGCGGAAACCGTTGTCAAACGCCTGTATGACAAAGCTGAATGCCGGAGCTTTTTTGTTGCCCACGGTATAGAAGGCGAAAATATCCGTCCCTATGCTCCCAACGCCAAAATTTATGTTTTACAGGGAATCGGGGAAGACAGTTTAGAATCTTTCACTAAAGCCCGGCTGATACCGGTTATCGCCTCAAAAGAACAACTGAATTTCTGGAAAGAGCATAAAATCGCTGGAATAAAACCGGTCATCCAAATCGAAACGGGATTAAACCGTCTGGGCTTCCGCGAACACGAACTGGCGGAAATGCCCCCCGATGACCGCGATTTGTTTTCAATGGTACTTTCGCATCTTGCCTGCGCCGACGAAAAAGATCATTTTATGAACGAACATCAGCTACAAAACTTTAACCGTCTGCGGGAAAGGTATTTTCCCAAGCTGCCTGCCAGTTTGTCGGCTTCCGACGGTACTTTCCTCGGGGCAAATTACCAGTTTGACGTTGTCCGCCTGGGTGCCGCCATGTACGGTATCAATACCGCCCCTTACCGGGAAAACCAAATGCAGCCGGTAGTGCGGGTGATGGCTCCGGTTTTGGAAATTGCGGAATTAAACCGTGGTGATTTTGTCGGCTATTCAGCTTCCTACCGTGCAGCCGACAACAGGAAGATTGCCATTGTTTCCATCGGCTACGGTGACGGCATTCCCCGCTCGCTGTCTAATATCGGTAAGCTCTTCTTTTACAATGGCGGCAAAACATCGGAAGCCCGCATCATCGGACGGATTTCTATGGACAACATTATCTGCGATATAACCGAGGTGGGAAACCTCCATGTCGGCGATATTGCCTTTGTTATCAATGAGTTTTATACCCTTGATGACATCGGACGCGATGCCTGTACTATCGGATATGAAGTGCTTTCTCGAATCGGGAAAAACCCTCGTTTTGTTAGACGTTATCTATAATCATAAAAAACCGCCATACTGGCGGTTTTTTATGATTTGTTCCGGATTATTTGACCAATCCCCGGGATCTCAGCTCTTCCAGCATCTGGTTGGTTAATTTCTTTTTACGACCACTGCTCGCAGCATTCGCTTCCGGAGAATCTTCCTG
>CAYXBH010000148.1:0-2381 GCA_964463185.1 uncultured Azospirillum sp.
GGATTGGGCACTACTACCTGACGATCAAAACGCCCTGGACGCAAAAGTGCGGGATCCAAAACATCCGGCCGATTGGTGGCAGCAATCAAAATCACATTTTCGTTCTCGTCAAAGCCGTCCATTTCCACCAACAACTGGTTCAGCGTCTGCTCACGTTCATCATTGCCACCGCCAAGTCCTGCGCCGCGATGGCGTCCGACCGCGTCAATTTCGTCAATAAACAGCAGACAGGGCGAATTTTTCTTGGCCTGGGCAAACATATCACGCACCCGCGAAGCACCGACACCGACAAACATTTCCACGAAATCCGAGCCGGAAATGGAAAAAAACGGCACACCGGCCTCACCAGCTACTGCTTTGGCCAACAGGGTTTTACCCGTTCCCGGAGGACCGACAAGCAGTACACCCTTGGGAATTTTGCCACCAAGCCTCTGAAACTTACCCGGATCTTTCAGAAAATCAATAACTTCTTCCAGATCCTGTTTGGATTCGTCACAACCGGCAACATCAGCAAAAGTAACTTTTTTCGTATTTTCCAAAAGCCGGGCGCGCGACTTACCGAAACTCATCGCTTTGTTATTGCCGGCATTGGCCTGCCGCATAAAGAAAATCCACACACAGATCAAAAGAATCATCGGGAACCAGGAAATAAAAATTCCCCAGAAAGTATTTACGGAGGTATCTTCCGGTCTGGCATTGACCACCACGTTATTTTTGCGCAAAGTTTCAATCATGGTCGGATCATACGGCGCATAAGTATAAAATTTTCCACCGTCGACATATGTCCCTTGTACATCTGGTCCGGACACGGTAACTTCCACAATTTTATTATTTTCCACCTGATCCATAAATTCGGAAAAAGGTACCTGGTTACCGCTGACAGACAGGGGATTACCCTGCCCGGCCACATTGGCAATCGCAGTCAGCAAAATAATTGCCGCCAGCCAGAAAATTAAACTTTTGCCCATTTTCATCTTATTTTCCCAAGTTAATAATCAACCTTGTCTATATATAGTGTGTTTATTTTCAAAACACAATAGAATTTCACCCCCGTCTTTTTTTCCCCGTTAACAGACATTTCAGCTTATAGGGGATAACGGCCTGTTTATAGGCAGGATGCTGGCGGACAAATTCTTCCCACCCGCTGCGGGATACAAGACATTTTTCTTTACTCTCGCGGATAATCCACCACCTTTTCATAAAAGGCACGACCTCACAGCCACCAAGCGTACAACCGGCAAATTCTCCCTGCCCCAGAGCCACATCCAGACGCTGTAGCTCCCTATATTCCGGCGGATAACCTCGTCCCCCCGTTTCCCTGATCAGACACGACAAAACCCGCAAACGAATCTCCCGGTGCTGCTTTAAGAAAGCCTGCGGAGAAATGCTGACGGCTGGCCCCTCGTAGTAGCGAACCCGGGAACGGATAAAGGCCACCGTAACTTCTTCCAGATAACTTCTTGTCTGCCGCAGAGCAAAAGCCGCATCAGCCAACCGGCGGACAGTAATCCCCGTTTTCTGTTCCAGTTCTGGCAAAATTTTTCGGATTCTCACTCTTAAAAAATCATCACAATCATTCGATTCGTCCTCTGCCCAAGAGATGCCTTCCACAGAAAGCAGTTGCCGCAAATCTTGCGGATCCACTTCCAACAGCGGACGCAGAATAAAAAAATTTCCCCGACGGTTCAACTCGGCCATGGCCGACAAACCATCGACACCACTGCCTCGCTCCAAACGCATCAAAAAAGTCTCCGCCTGATCCCGCAGATGATGCGCCGTCAGCAGATACAAAACACCGTTTTGAACACACCATTCTTCCATCAGTCGATAACGAGCCTCACGTGCTTTTTCTTCTACACCAGTCAATTCTTTGGCCGGATACCAATTCAGAATATGGTGCTCCATTCTCCATTTTTTCATCAAAGAGGCCACCATCTCCACCTCTTTATCCGCGGCCGCACGCAGATGATGATTAACCGTCAACACCACCGCCTTAATCCCCCGCTGGCGACAAAAGCGGTTTAAAAGCCAAGCCAGAGCAAGGGAATCTGCTCCACCGGAAACGGCTGCCGCCAGCACCCGAAAATCCATCTGATTGTCTGCAACAATGGCATCAAGTTTTCGGGCAAAGATGTCTTCCACCGGCATCATTACTTGCAACCCAGTTGCTTAACCCTTTCTGCCGCTTTATCCCGCAATGCCTTGTCAGCTTTCGGAAACTCCACCATCAGCCCCTGAAAGGCGGCGCAGGCACCATCTTTTTGTCCCAGTTCCTGCATGGACATACCAAGTTTAAGCAGACTGTCGGCTCTTTTGGAACTGTCTTTATAATCCTGATACCCTTTTTTAAAAGCAACCGCTGCCCGACTGAAATCCTTGCG
>CAYXBH010000149.1:0-2380 GCA_964463185.1 uncultured Azospirillum sp.
CCGGCGTTTTTATACATTGCTTCGCCGAGTTTTAACGAAGCCTGCATCAAACTTTCGCTCTTTTCTTTGATGACGGCCAGATCATCAGCCTCAAGTGCAACTTTCAGTGCCTTGATTTCGGTTTCGATAGCCTGTTTGTCGGCCTCTGAAATCTTGTCGGCGTTTTCTTTCAAAGTCTTTTCGGTTGCATGAACCAGTCCTTCCGCTTGATTTTTCGTTTCTACCGCTTCTTTTTTCTTCTTGTCGGCTTCGGCGTTGGCTTCCGCATCTTTGACCATCTTTTCAATATCGGCATCGCTCAGTCCGCCGCTAGCCTGAATGCGAATAGCTTGTTCCTTGTTGGTTGCCTTGTCTTTGGCAGAAACGTTGACAATGCCATTGGCGTCAATATCAAAGGTAACTTCAATTTGCGGCATACCGCGTGGTGCCGGCGGAATCCCGACCAGATCAAACTGTCCGAGCAGTTTGTTGTCGGCGGCCATTTCGCGCTCGCCTTGGAAAACCCTGATAGTAACCGCGGTCTGTCCATCTTCGGCCGTTGAAAATACCTGCGATTTGCGGGTCGGGATGGTGGTGTTTCTGTCAATCAGACGGGTGAACACGCCACCCAAAGTTTCAATACCCAACGACAGCGGAGTAACATCAAGCAACAGCACATCTTTGACATCGCCCATCAGCACACCGCCCTGAATGGCAGCGCCGACAGCAACAACTTCGTCCGGGTTAACGCCTTTGTGCGGATCTTTGCTGAAGATTTCTTTTACTTTTTCCTGAACTTTCGGCATCCGGGTCATACCGCCGACCAGAATAACCTCGCTAACTTCGTTGGCTTTGAGCCCCGCATCGGCCAGAGCTTTGCGGCAGGGTGCAACAGTACGTTCAATCAGATCATCGACCAGCGATTCCAGTTTGGCGCGGGTCAGTTTGATGTTCAGATGTTTTGGGCCAGTCGCATCAGCGGTAATAAACGGCAGGTTGACATCGGTCTGGGTGGCCGAAGAAAGCTCAATTTTTGCTTTTTCTGCTGCCTCTTTCAGACGCTGTAACGCCAAACGGTCGCTTTTCAGATCGATGCCGTTTTCTTTTTTGAACTCTTCCGACAGATAATTAACGATTCTCTGGTCAAAATCTTCGCCGCCGAGGAAAGTATCGCCGTTGGTCGATTTTACTTCAAACACACCATCGCCGATTTCCAGAATGGAAATATCAAACGTACCACCGCCCAGGTCATAAACTGCAATAGTGCCGTTTTTGTTCTTGTCCAGACCGTAAGCCAGAGCGGCCGCCGTCGGTTCGTTGATGATACGCAACACGTCAAGTCCAGCGATTTTGCCGGCATCCTTTGTCGCCTGACGTTGGGAGTCGTTAAAATAAGCCGGAACGGTAATAACCGCCTTGTCGATTTTTTCCCCTAGATAGCTTTCGGCATATTCTTTGATTTTCTGTAAAACAATGGCCGAAATCTGCGACGGGGCATATTTCTGTCCCTTGACTTCTACCCAGGCATCGCCGTTGTCGCCGGGAATGATTTTGAAAGGAACCAGTTTTTTATCCTTTTCAACTTCCTGCGAGTCATAACGGCGGCCGATCAGACGTTTGATGGCAAACAAGGTGTTTTCTGGGTTAGTAACCGCCTGACGTTTTGCCGCAGCACCGACCAGACGTTCGTTGTCGGTAAAGGCAACAATAGACGGCGTTGTACGAGCGCCTTCGCTGTTTTCCAAAACCTTGGCTTCTCCGCTTTCCATAACCGCAAAACAGGAGTTTGTCGTACCAAGGTCAATACCTATAACTTTATTGCTCATAATTTTTTCCTCGTAAATTTAATTTGCTAAATTTTTATATAGGGAGCTTGGTTTTCATAAGCAATAGCCAGAAATGTTTTTTTTTGTAAAAATAAGCCAAGGACTATTTTTGCCCCCGGCCACGGAAGATTGTATTCCCCCTTATTTGCCAATGTCAAAGCCACTCCGGCCGTTTTCGAGAACCGTGCTGGCAAAGGCAAAGTCATTCTGGTTACAGGAATAAATGCGGTACAGAATATCTCCGGCTACGACTTTGTCTCCCGTTTTCCGGAACAGGTCGATGCCGGCACCCGGATATTGTCTGCTGCCACATAAAACCGCCAGTCGGGAGATAAAAGCGTTGTCTATCTTTTTAATCTCGCCGTTGCTCTCGGCAACAATGTCGCGGACCAGATGACCGAGCTGCATTTGTTCTTTTACCTTGATCTGAGCCTTGATGATCTGTTCCATAGCATCCAGTGCTTTGCCCGATTTCAGTAGTTCGCGGGCAACCACATACCCCTGTCCGCCCCGCAGCTTAGGATCAAATTCCAAAATCCTCCCGGCCAGAAACAAAGATTTTTCCTTCAGGTCTT
>CAYXBH010000150.1:0-2324 GCA_964463185.1 uncultured Azospirillum sp.
CTACAGTGTTTGGATGCTGTACTGTGTGCCGGCGGGCAGATTGTTTCTCTCGAATTCCCGGCCACAGACGGCAAAACGCTTTCTTGGCTCCATCGCAACGGCGAAGTTCTTTCAGCCCAGACGGATGGCGATAAAACAAAAATGGAAGTCCGGCTCGATCTAGCCTCTGCCGGCCGGTTAAACGCTATTTTAAATCAAAAGAATGATTGAAAAATTTTTTTACTCTCATATCAAGGCTCCGATATTTTGAAAAAGAAAAAAACAAATGTTGGTTTTCTTTGTGCTTTGGTTTTAACAGTCTATTTTTCACCCTCTGGGTACAATGAACAATTGGAGGCCTGGGTCGGCGTGTCGGAAGAATATCTGACTGACAATAGGGAATGCCCTGCAGAGTTTTGTCGGTTCAGATCCGGACAAAGACAATGTGGAATATTGCAAAATATCATTTACCATAACCACAGCGTGGTCAGCTGTTATAATTTTAACGGCGATGACTGTATCGGCAAAATACTCCCTGTCGGCAACGGTTAAGTTAACAAAAAACTAAGCTTTGACATCTATACTGCAGACATTGTAAAAATTTTTCAGAGGTCTGTTATGCTATTAAGTCAGATATTGTCAGGTATTCCGCAGGCAGAACAATGCGGGGCAGAAAAAGAAATTTCTTCGGTTGAACTCAACTCGAAAAAAATTGTTCCCGGAGCGCTGTTTATCGCCCTGAACGGCAAAAACTCGGACGGGCGGAAATATATTCCGGACGCGGTGTCAAACGGCGCCACGGCCGTTTTGTACGAAGGAGAATGCGCTCTTCCACCAGCAAAAGACGTTGTTTATATCAAAGCGGTCGGCGATATGCGGAAAAATATCGCCCAAGCTGCGGCAAATTTTTATAAACCTGTTCCCAATCACATATCTGCGGTAACTGGCACAAATGGCAAAACCTCTATTGCTGATTTTACCCGCCAGCTGATGAAATATCTTGGTTATTCTTCCGCCAGCATCGGTACCGTCGGCGTGGTTTCCGATGTGGAAGAAAACAGAGAAACCTTAACCACACCGGACAGCATCACTTTGCACCAGATTTTGCGCAAACTGGCATTAAAGGGCGTGGATTATGTTTCGCTTGAGGCATCAAGTATAGGAATTGAGCAATATCGTCTGGACGGTCTGAAAATCAAAGTGGCCGGTTTCACCAATTTCACCCAAGATCATCTGGACTATCACCATACGATGGAAGCATACCTAAAAGCCAAGGAACAGCTTTTTTCTCGTGTCGTCGAGCAGGGCGGTACGGCGGTTTTAAACGCGGATATTCCGGAGTTTGAAGAGCTTCAGGCCGTTTGCCATGTCCGCAATATCAGAGTAATGTCATACGGTAGCAAAGGAAAAGACCTGAAACTACTTTCGCACATTCCTCATGCCGGTGGCCAGACTTTGTCGGTGGAGATAGAAGGGCGCCCCTATACGCTGGAACTGCCTCTAATCGGAGAATTTCAGGCCATGAATGTGCTTTGTGCCGTCGGGATGGTGATGGCTCTGCATGGGTTTTCTGGAAAAATCATTGACTATATTCCCCATATAAAAGGTGCCCCAGGCCGTCTGGATCTGGCTGGATGGTTGAAAAACGGAGCGGCGGTTTATGTTGATTATGCCCATACGCCGGACGCTTTGGAAAATGTATTAAAAACCATGCGCCATCATACGGAGAAGAATTTGTGGGTTGTTTTCGGCTGCGGTGGCGATCGCGACAAACTCAAACGCCCGATTATGGGAAAAATAGCTCGCGAACTGGCGGACAAAATAGTGATTACAGACGACAATCCGCGGACGGAAAATGCGACCGAAATCCGTCAACAGATTATGGCGGAATGTCCTGATGCAACAGAGATCGGCGACCGTATAGAAGCCATAAATTATGCCGTTTCCCGTCTAGAGGCTGGGGATATGCTGGTTATTGCCGGCAAAGGGCACGAAAACGGCCAGAAAATCGGCAATCAGATTATCCCGATGAATGACCGGGACGAGGCGATAAAGGCAATCTTCTGTCAGCAGTAAATTTGTGTTGAAAGCTTTAAGGAAGAACCTTCCGTCGGGAAGGTTCTTCCTTTTTGGTTTTAAAACAAAATGTAGCAAAAAAACAATTGTTTTTTTTGCTACATAAAGCCCACCCGCGTGTGTTGTCAACAAGACACGCGGGTGGGCTTTACAGATAAAACGAACCTTTTCGGATAAATAAAATTTTGTCGCAACGAGCATCGTATTTGTTTTTTTTCGCTGCCCTGGAAAACATCCCCAGAACATGGAAATAAACGGGTGAGCACAAA
>CAYXBH010000151.1:0-2269 GCA_964463185.1 uncultured Azospirillum sp.
GATCGCCAATTGAAACGCGTATCCGAACACGTTCGCGAATGAGGATTGCAGACTGGTATCTACCGCGACCTACCGGTAGGCGTTGGTCGCGATAGTGCGGAAGTCTGGAGCGATGAAGGACTGTTCCTACGTGACAGCGGCGCCGGTGCACCGCCAGATGCCTTTTTCCCGACCGGACAGAAATGGAATTTGGGGGCCTTCAACCCGTTTGAGCTCAAAGCTCAGGGCTACCAGCCGTTTATCCAGATTATCAGGGCGGCAGCACAAGGGGCGGGGGCTTTGAGGCTCGATCACATCATGGGTCTGATGCGCCTCTTTGTTATCCCCGAAGCCGATGGCAAACCCGGCACCTATCTGATGTACAACTTTGAGGATATGCTGAATATCGTGGCAATCGAAAGCCACCTGAACCGCTGCCTAATTGTTGGTGAAAGCATCGGTAACATACCGGAAGGTTTTCTTGATAAAATCGCCGCCAAAAACATTATGTCGATGAGCGTGCTATGGAGTGAGCGTTGGGATGCCGGCTGGGGTGACTTCAAAGCACCTTACCAGTATCCGGAAAATGTGGTGGCCTCTGTCGGTACACACGATATGTCGCCGCTTAAAATGTGGTGGTTCGGTTACGATATCGCCCTGTCACGCCAACTGGGAATAACTGAAAGCGATGAAGAAATGAGAAACAACTACCACAAGCGCGAGGCTGATCGCTGGAAGTTGTTGAAAGCGATGGACGAAAATCAGGTCTGGCCAGAAGATAACCGCCGCCACGGTGATTATCTGTTCGGCGAAGGCTATCCTGAGGGATTGGAAGAGGCTGTTCACCGCTTTATGTCTAAAAGCAATGCCAAAATCTTTTTGCTCCAGCCTGAAGATATTTTCCAAGTGGACAAGCAGCAAAATATGCCCGGCACCGATCGTGATAAATATCCAAACTGGCGGCGCAAACTGCCGGTTAATTTGGAAGATTTTGAAAACTCTTTGGCCTACTACCGTAACGTTTCGGCCGTCAAAAGAGAACGCTGAAACAACAAAAAGCTCCCGCAGACAGGAAATTTTTTAGCCGGGATCGGTATGTATAAAAAACGATCGTTAATTAAGACATCCGTCGGATTGTCGTCAACGATGAAAAATGCTTATACATTTTATCCAAAAATCTTTTATCCGGTTGCGGATGGCGCAGTTTACAGTCGATATAGCGGACAAAAACCACACTCAACCAAGGAATCTTGCACGTTTTGTGGATAAATTTCCAATAGGCAGAAACGATCCGTTTATACATCTTTTTGCGGATCTTTTCGGGCAGTTCCGGATGATCTTTCAACATCCAGTAATAAGCCATAAAACGATCATGATCAAGCTGAATTCTGTTGCCGGAAAAATTGCCGATCTCCTTAGGTACCAAAACAACATTAGCCGTCATTTTAACCACCCCTTTAGCATACAGTGCCGCTCTTAAAGGGAGCGACTCATCTTGGATGAAAACCCTTTCATCGGCGCCTTCCGCTTTTTGCAAAACCTCGTTTTTGATCAATTGTCCCATTCGAGTAAATTTCCCGTTGAGCACACCGTCAAGCGCATCCGGAGTGTAAGTGTAAGTAAATTTTTCCAGCTTGCTGTTTTCCAACTCCTGAGGTTCTTTACCGGTTTTGGTAAAACTGCCATAAATTATTTCGGCGCCGGTTTCTTGTGCCATTTTTAACATCTTTTCGGTTGAATCAAGCGGAAAAATATCGTCGGAATCAAGCATCCGGATCCATTCTCCCTTAGCCAAGGCAATTCCTTGGTTGATGCGGGCGCTGATGCCGCGGTTATAGGGATTGGTAACAATAATTACGTTTTTGATGCCCGCTGTCATCTGGCGTATGATTTCAACCGAATTGTCGCTTGAAACATCATCGACAAATATATACTCCGGATTTTTCAGCCCGGTCTGCTTGAGCAGAGCTTTCAGGACTGATGGCAGATAATATTCTTTGTTGTAAACCGTCATGACAAAACTGACATCTGGTTTTTCTGTTATGTTGTTCTCCGCGGATATAATCATGTCTTGTTTTTTTACTGTTTAAAAATGTCTTTCATAAAAACGGAAAAACAATTAGTACAATTCACGACTGAGTTCCTGTTCCAGTTCTTTGAGTGTTTCTTCACTGAGCCGAGGTATCATTTCTGCCGGCGTTTCTTTAGTGCCAGTGATTAAAACAGTTTCGTTAGTGTCGGATACCGGAGCAAAGTTCTGATCGGAAATCACGCCGACACTTTGCTGTTC
>CAYXBH010000152.1:0-2195 GCA_964463185.1 uncultured Azospirillum sp.
AAAGTCAATTAACAATGGATTTTGACCCGTTTACGGGTAGCAAGTAATCTTCGCCTTAAGGCATTCGCTGGCATTATTAGGGTTACACCCTTATAGAAGACGGCTAGGCCGATGGGTTTCTTTTTAGTCGTTTTTATATATCCGAAATCAGGGTTTGCGAGCCATCACAATCCACCCCCAGACCTCTTTTTCTCCTTCGTTGCGGAGTTTGACCCGAGTCATTTTTTCGATGATAAAACCTCTTTTTTTCAACCCGTTTTCAACATAATTACTGCTATGCAGAAAACGTCCCGACATATGCAGAAAATAATTGCCACCGACAGAATTTTCACTAATGCTGAAAAGAACCCGACCGCCCGGTTTCAATGCTTCGTACAGCAAAACAAAAAGTCCGCCGAGCTCGCCAAAATAAGTTAGCACATCGGCCGCATTAATCAGGTCATATATATTTTCACGGTGGCTTAAAAATTTATTCAGATCCTGATTATAGAGGTGAGTGTAGATTTTTTTACGGGCGGCAACCGCCAGCATTTTTTCTGAAATATCGACTCCGTCAAGCCCCCTGAATTTTGCATATTTACGCAGATAGGCTCCGCACAGACCGGTACCGCAACCGGCATCGAGAATTTTCATTTTTTTCAGTTTTTCGTTTTGCGCCAAAGCTTCCAGAGTTTTCCTCATTAGGCTCGGAACGGCATAATCAAGATCACCCAAAACCTCTTCAAAATCGTCGGCAAAAGCATCAAAAATATCCTGTACATAGCCCCTGCCGATCTGGCTGACATGACCGCTGTTTAACATCGCCGCAGCCATATGAGCGGCAACTGGATCTTTCGGATATTCTTGCTGCCAGCGCCGTATATAAGTGAGCACATCAGTTCCCGGGCTTTCGATCGCTATCTCATAAAGCAGATAACCGAAATTGATCTGCTGGTCGCTGTTGCCTTTGGAAAGAACAACCGCCCGCCATCCCATTTCAAGGGCACGGTCATATTCTTTTTTCTGCTGGAAAGCCTGCGACAACATATTGCACAACCAGCAGTCGCCGGGATTTTTTTTGTAAAGGGCGGCCAGAACCAAAACAGCCTCATCAGCATAGCCGAGTTCAATGCAGATACCGGCCAGAAGATTGCCGGCTTCAACTGATTGAGGATAGGACTGAACGGCTCTTTTGGCATAAAAATATGCTGTTGCATAATCTTTGCGTTCAAAATAAATGGAAGCCGCGTTGACAACCGCAGTATAAAAATCGCGCTGAACATCCATGGCCTGTTGATAGTATCTCAGAGCCTGATCGGGATGCTTTTTCTGATAAGCCACATTTCCTAAAACAGACAGCGCCGAGGCGTTCGTCGGGTTTATTTTCAGTGCTTTTTCCGCATATCTCCGGGCACCAGCGTAATCGTTCAACTCATATAATATGATCGCCAGATTGGCAGCTGCAATATCCGATGATTTCTCAGCTCTGAGCGCTTTCGAGTAATAACTGGCGGCCTCTTCTTTCTGCCCCAGACCGTCATAACAGTTGGCAATGTATACCAAAATATCATCGCGTTTCGGATCTTTGGCCAAAACTTTCAAAAAAGAACGCAGTGCTGCCACATAATTTTTTTTTTGATAACAGGCAACGGCCTTTTCTTCCATTTTTTGCAAATATCCCTCCGCCGAAATCCAACTTGTGAATAAATTAACATCCTTTAGTAAAAAAAATGTTGACGTCCGACAAATTATCGGGTATTTATCCTTTCAATTGAACGGGGGTATGGCGGAACTGGTAGACGCGCTAGACTCAAAATCTTGTGGCCTCAGGCCGTGTCAGTTCGAGTCTGACTACCCCTACCACATTGAAAAGACTGGGAAATTCAGTCTTTTTTTGTTTTTGCGAATCGGTTTCATTCTGACTTTTTTATGCAAAATGCACACACATAGAATCAAATAGTTAGCAAAACTAGTCAGAATGAAAATCACAGAACAGAATAAGAACAAATACCGAGTCCTATCTTGTTTTTTGTCTATCGTTTTCCAGAAGAATCAGGTCTGTTTTTATTCAGCTTGCGCTTGTTGTATTCTCTGCACTCTCGGAATAATCGGGTATAAAAAATCATAGCTCGGCAAACCATCCTTTTTTGCTACAAAAAAAAGGCTCAATTATGATTAGCGTATGATTTATTGAGAGATTATTTCAACAAAAATGT
>CAYXBH010000153.1:0-2148 GCA_964463185.1 uncultured Azospirillum sp.
GGAATGCAGATAAGCACGGCCAAAAGAGCCCGCATCCAGTAGGGTTTCACGAAAGGCCACACTTGTTGGTAGTGTTCAATAAAACTCAGTTTTTTGTTGGTGTCGGGAACAAGGGTTAAGTCTTTAGTTGTCATGGGTGTCCTAAATGATGTGTAAAAATTTCAAAATAACAAAAATCAGTCCGACTTCAAACAGCATCATCATCCAGAAAAAAGTCTGGTAGCTTTTTTTCTTGGATTTGTGATGAAAAATTTTCTGTCCGAGCAGGGCGCCACCCCATCCGCCGAGAAATTCGAGCGTGTGGAGGTTGCTTTCGGGGATTCTCCATTCTCCGCTGCAGGCGGCTTTTTTATCGGCGCCGTATGCAATGAAGGTTACCAGATTGACGGAAATCAGGTGAAACACCAAAAACAAAAGCAGCGTTTTAGGGTGAAACGGTGTAACTGTGAAAAGATTGTTTTCAACATAATAGGCGGATAAAATCACCAGCCCCGTATGCAGCATATAAAAATTGTTCTTCCTGAGCGGCAGAATCAGCATAAACAGCCCGAGCAGGATGATTGTTGCAGTCAAAACCATTTTGAAACATTAAAGTTAAAAAATTAAAACCTGTCCCGAATATAAAGCATAAAAAAAATAATTGCAATAAAACTGTCAATAATCCAGAAACCGGTAAAAATTTGATTGAGAAAATAATAAAAGTTGCTTATACTTTGACCTAAACTGGTTTTTAAAAGGAAGACGAAAACTCATGAATAAGATGTTTATTGTTCTGGCTGTTGCCACCCTGGCAGGGTGTGCTGTCCCTTGGCAAAATGAATCCAAAGAGGAAGAAAGCAAGCGCCCTCCGCGCCTGGTTACTGAAACGCCCTACGGGTTGAGCAATCTTTATGAAGAAACTTCCGCTCCCCAGCTGTATTCCGTTATTGCTGCACGGGTAACCAATAAAATGCTGGATCAGACAACCGAAATTTACGAAAAGTCCTCCCAGCCCAAACTATACATAATGCAGATCAAAAAAGCCGGTGTCGAGCATATTCCCGACGGCTTTTACTATTCTCGGCAGGTGACCAGGAATATTATCAAGGGCTCCCAAACGTTTGCTTTGGTCAATACCCGGGACGAGGCCGATTATCATCTGGACATCGTTGTCAGCCGCTTGGAGGTCAAAAACATACCGGGTAACATTCTGCAATATAAGATGACGCTTTTTGATAAAGGTGGCAACGAGGTTGGCAGTTGGATGGAAAGCATCCGGCAGATTCAGAATGATGACAGAAGTTGGTGGTAAATTGAATTGAAAGCTGGTTTGTTGTTGACATCAGTGGCCGCGTTTGGTGTTATGGCGTTTTCGGCACAAACGGCGGATATAGTCAAAATCAAAGGCGAGGCCTGTGAAAATTTTGATCCCGGGCAGTCCAAGTCCAGTATCAGAGTGCGGGTTACGGACAAGGCCAGCTACAAAGCTGTCAGCCAGGTGGAAAAATTAGCCGAAATCCGTTCTGATATGCTTGAGCACGATTTTAATGTGATAGTGTATAATCTTGTTGACAATTATATACGTGATCTCATGGTGCGGACTACAAGCCAGAGCGATCAGGAACTGTGTGTTAAAGTTACCGGTGCAATTTCCGCTGTTGACATAGAATCCGTCATTGCCAACTATTCTCCCCATACGCAGGTGCCAGAATATGACATTAAAGAAGTTGCCGGTATAGAAGAGGAAGTTTTGGTTGAAACCCTGCAGTCTCAAATGTGGCTTGAGCCTGATGCAGAAGTACTTTATAACGGACAGGAAGAAGAAAAAGTCGAAATTGAAGAAACGGCTGAAACGGAAGAAATAAAAAAAGAGGCGCCGAAACCTGCTGCATCCGGAGAAGAGGCTTCGGCTGTCGTTGTTTATGATGGTAGCAATTCCGATGAGACGGTACCGGAGGTTGTTTATGAAGACGATGCCGCTGACGGGGAAGCAGACAGCGAAAAGATACTGGCGAAACTGCCGGCAAACAGCGAAGACATCGTTGCCGAGGCAATGGCAGGGCTTTCATCGGAACAGGATCAACAGTCCATTACCGAGCCAGCAGAGAAAAAGACCTATGTTTATGTCGGGCCGGTAGAGTTCAACAATAATACCCATTCGACCAAACC
>CAYXBH010000154.1:0-2146 GCA_964463185.1 uncultured Azospirillum sp.
AAATGACCCGGCTCTGAAATACAATGATCCGTGGTAGTTTGACGGTTGTTACCTCTCTTCTTATGTCATGCCCGGACTTGCCCCAAACATCCAGTCAAACATAAGGCCATTACCCACTAGATTCTCGGGTCAAGCCCGAGAATGACAGAAAAAAATGTACCCGAGAATGACAGGGAGGGGGTATGGTTCTCGGATCAAACCCTAAGAATGTATGAATTTATGACTGGTTAATATTGATTTAAGGGTGAAATATTTTTATGGTCTAAAAAACAACACTTTTCTTTAATTGAGCGTTTTTCAAACAAACTCTATTTTTTCAACCACCAATTTTGTTTCAGGAATTTCGCTGCCTCTACCATGCTCCCCATATTTTCCATATCAGGAAAATTTTGCCATTACCCGCGCTTTTTCCCGATTCCAGTCGCGATTCTTAATTGTTTCCCTCTTGTCAAAATTCTTTTTACCGGTGCCCAGTCCCACTTCCAGTTTGGCGCGCCCTTTTTCGTTAAAAAACAAACGGATTGCCACCAGCGTTGCCCCTTTTCTGGCCAGGGCAGAAAGTATGTCGCTGATTTCCTTTTTTTTCAGCAGCAGTTTGCGGTCGCGCTTTTCAACATGGCTTTCATAACCTTTGTTGGCATATTCGGCAATAAACATATTGGAAATATAAAGTTCGCCGTTTTTTTCCACTCCGAAAGCATCATTGATATTGGCATGCCCAAGCCTGAGTGATTTAACTTCCGTCCCCGTCAGCTCCAAACCGGCAACAAATTTCTCGTTGATAAAATAATCAAAATTTGCCCGCCGGTTCTGCGCCACCAGACCACTTGCGATAAAATCTGTTTTTTTGCTTTTGGCAGACATCTTTTATTTAACAGTCCTGACCTTAGGAGCGGAAACGGTAGAGGAAATCTGCATCGCCGGAGCAGACTGAGCATTGTCGCTTTGCCCGCGGATGCAATGTCCATCGATATAAGCACCCGGCTCAATCGCAATCGTATTATGAGTAACATCACCAATCAGCTTTGCGGTTTTGGCAATAAACAGACTACCGGCAATGGCCTTACCCTGCAAAGTGCCATACATATACATGCTTCGCGCATTAACCGTACCGATGATATTCCCTTTTACACCGATCACCAGCTCTTCACAGTTGATATCGCCTTCGACATAACCGTCAACATGCAGAATGCCACTGCTGTTAATATCACCGCTGACCCTGGCCGTTTCCCCGATGATCGTTGGCACCTGCCGGCTGTTGTTACTGCGCCCAAAAGCCCGCGCCAGTTTTAAATACATCATTTTTTTCAACTTTTTCATCATTTTGTTCCTCATAAATCTCACCCGAAACTAAGATACTTTAGCTTTCATAAACGGCATGGGGTCAACATCATGTCCCTTATAGAGAATTTCATAATGCAGGTGCGACCCGGTCGAACGCCCGGTCGAACCAACCTCGCCCAGCACGTCCCCCGCTTCCACATACTGCCCTTTTTTCACATAAATTTTATGCATATGCCCATATTTTGTCTTAAAGCCGTTGCCGTGGTCTATCTCCACCAGATTTCCATATCCGGAAGTCATCTCTGCCCGCACAACTTTTCCTTCTGCCATCACTTTGATTTTATTTCCCGTTCTGGCTGCCATATCCACTCCTTTATGATGTGCTTTTGTTTTTTTAAACGGATCCGTCCGCAAGCCATATGGCGATGACACCCAGAAACTCCATACCGGCTTGCCGATCGGCACCGATTTCAACACTTCGCGATAATACTCCACATCATCGATATTTTTTAAAATAGACCCCACCCTGTCGCTCACTTTCTGATCTTGAAGAAAAGAATTGTCCTCCGGGATATACAATCCACCAGTACCGGCTTTTCTTTTGTCGTTGGACAGGGGATTTAAATAAAGCCCTTTCTTTTTTAACGGCACATTGATATCGGCAACTGCGCTTTTAATTTTGGCAACTTCTTTTTCAGCAATCTTTGCAACCCGGTCCAAAATTTCCATTTCAGCCTCGCGGATATCTTCAACGGTATCCTGCATTTCAACCACTTGTGCATACAGCAGATCCCTTTCAGAAACCGCGATGTCCCTCTGCAGAGAAAGCTCACTTATGCTGGCTTTTTCGGCCAGTTTCTCT
>CAYXBH010000155.1:0-2141 GCA_964463185.1 uncultured Azospirillum sp.
TCTGTCATTCTCGGGTATATTTTTCTTTCTGTCATTCTCGGGCACATTATTTTATGTCATTCTCGGGCTTGACCCGAGAATCCAGTCAATAAAGAGGCATTATTATTTAACTGGACGCTGGATCAAGTCCGGGCATGACATTGGGGGGAGAGGTCGGGCATGACATAGTACAAAGAACGTCATTCTTAAGACTTGAACCGAGAATCCAGTCAATAAAGAGGCATTATTATTTAACTGGATGCCCGGATCAAGTCCGGGCATGACATTGAGGAAAAGACGAGAACAAAATGGACTGGTATAGTTTAAGTTCCATTGACGGTGTAATGATTGTTAAACAAAAACACTATGTTTTATGGAACAGAGTGTTAAAAAAACAAAAAACAGCCACAATTAAAAAACACTACCCTCAGCGCGGAATTGTCCGCTTTCCATCTTCAGCAAAAAAGCGCCGCAATTCGGGATAACATCAAACTTCACTCCGACAAAACCGAGCAAAGCAGCCATTGTTCCACCATGTATAGCAACCCCTGCCGTTCTGAAACCTTCCGTTTCCAGCCCACGCAAAACCATCAACACCCGTTCCAACGCTTCGCCTTTACTTTCCCCACCCGGAAAACGCAAATCCAGATTGCCGGGTTTCTGCCAGTTATTCACAATTTCCGGAACTTCTTCCTGCAACTCGCTGATTTTCCTGCCTTCGGCCGTTCCGTAAAAGCACTCCCGCAGATCTTCTTTGACATCAACGCCGACATTCAGTTTTTCGGCCACTACCTCCGCCGTATGTCGGGCACGAATCAGCGGGCTGGAATAAATAATTTCAATTCCCCGATCCGAAAGTTTTTCCGCCAGCCCTGCAGCCTGTCTGACGCCCTCTGCCGTTAGGTCATAATTCATACCGGAACCCTGCCATCTTTTCTCGCGGTTTAATTCTGTTTCGCCGTGGCGAAAAACATAAAAATTTTTTATCATTTCCGTTTCCTCTCCCAAAAACTGTCCACCAGTCAAAAAAAAGCAAAAAACCGGAACATTCCGGGTTTTTGCGTTCTGTTTTGCTGAGTTTTCCGTTTTTTAACGCGATTCTTTCATATGTTTTTTTGCCGCCATCACGCGCGCTGTAGCCATCCCCTTTGTAATTGTCTCCTTGTCCACCTCTCCTTTTCTTACTTGCTGATAGCGCTTCTTTAGAACCCTGTTGGAAACACTTTCCAGCTTGCTCTCTTTTATTAAAAGCGGAAGCCTGCGCTATAAAACCGTCGGTCATCGCCTGATGTTCCCCATCTGGGCATTAGATGAATGGTTAAAAAACACGATCAAGCATACCGATTATACCTCAACAAGTTCGGGATCTATCAAGCGTAAAAGTTACGGAAATTTATGCCCATGTTGTTGATGACGAAAAAAGACAAGCACTCGAATCGACATTTTTCTCTACCCAATTAACAGCCTTTAAAAAGGCAAAAACCCTAGAGTTTTCTAAGGTTTGAAACTGGTGCCGTTTAGTGGACTCGAACCACCGACCCACGCATTACGAATGCGTTGCTCTACCAACTGAGCTAAAACGGCATCAGCGCTTAAATTATAATAATATTTAATTAAATACAAGCCTTATTTTTATAAAGAGCGAACAATTTTTATAAAATGTTCTCCCCTTTCCATAAAATTCTTATAAAAACCAAAGCTAGGACTGGTCGGCGAAAACAAAACCGTACCACCGCCAAGGCCCTTCAGTTTGTCATAAGCAACCCGAACCGCCTTTTCCAGACTGTCCGTTTCCAGCAGTTCAAAATCCGGACGTCTGACCACCTGCCGCAAAACATTTGCAATTTTCGGTCCGGTCTGATACAGCGTAACCACCATTTTTACCCGCTTGTTGTTCCCGACCGTTTCTGCATAAGGACGATAATCCTGTTCATTATCTTGACCGCCGGAAATCAGCGCCAAATTGCCGGCAAAACTATTCATAGCACCGATGGCCGCTTCAGGAGCGGTAGAAATGCTGTCATTGATGAAAGTTACCCCGTCTTTAACAGCCACTTCCTGCAGCCGGTGTGGCAGCGGTTCAAAACTTTTCAAAAGCTCTGCCGCTTGCCGGATATCTTCCCCAAGATATTCAAGAACCGAAAAAACACCGGCCATGTTGT
>CAYXBH010000156.1:0-2119 GCA_964463185.1 uncultured Azospirillum sp.
TGCCTTTTATACCAACAAAATCGACGTAATGGTGGGCGGTCTGCCGTTTTCGGCCACAACCGAAATTTCCACCCGTGCTGAGCCGATAGACGTCTGGTATTACGACCGGCAAGTTTTTCTTGCCCACAAGATAGAGGGCGCCACTTCGATGGAAGCCTATAAAGGCAAAAAAGTCTGTGTAGTCAACAGTAGTGACGATCTGGCCAAACTGCAGGTTTATAACGACAAATACCAACTTGATTTTACCCTATTACGTTTTCCGAACTTTCGTAATGCAAAAGAAGCTTTCCTGCTTGACCGCTGTCAGTTGCTAACGGGCAACTCGATGATTTTGCGTGATGTCGTCATCAACAGCCCAGCAGGTGTTTCCAATGTGGTTATGCTGCCGGAAACAATTACCGTGCGGCCGATTTATGTTTTTGTAGATAAGGACAACACAAGCCTTAAAAGTATTGTCAGGTGGACGATGAACGCCGTAAAACAGGCTGAGGAAGTCGGACTGACCTCCAAAAACGTGGATATTCACTTAAGTGCAAGCGACCCCTCTTTGCGCAATTTACTGGGGCTTGACGAACAACTGTGGAAAAAATTCAAATTAACTCCGACATGGTTGCAAACATATTTGAAAGAAAGTGGCAATTATGGTGAGGTCTTTGAAAAAAAACTGGGAGAAAGCTCGGTCTTTAAGATCAAACGTAATGAAAACAATCTGCAGAAAGATCAGGGGCTGATGTTTTCGTCACCGTTTATTTAACGACAGAAAATCCCAAAGAAAGAAATTTTGTTTATTTTTCTCTTCCCTTGTGGGAGGATTTTTGTTATTTTTCAACAAAAAAGGGGCGCTTTTTGAGACGTTTGGATTGTCTTGAATACTTTGTTAACCCTTTGTTTTCTTTCATGCTTCAACCGGAGCAAACATAAAAGTCTCCTTGATTTTAGAGCGGCTTTTATTGTCCATATCGTTTAATTTTTCTGAATTAAAAACTTTTCTATTTCCTGCCATGTGTGTTCCGGAGAAGACGAAAAATCTATTTTTCTGTCGCCGATTTTCCCGGTGCGGCTCTGAGCGTCATAGAGACAGAAAGGACCAGAAAAGGAAGTTCCGTACGTCGGGGTATCGTCTATCTGAATATTTATGCCTTTCCGTTGGCAATATTCTGCTTTGGCTTTGTTCCACAATTCATCGGGAACCTTAAAATTGCCGTTGGCAAAATAAGTGATTTCTCCCCTGTCGGCAAAATAGTCAATCAGTGAAAAAATTTCGTTGTACGGAATTTTCCATGAAGCAAGAAATTTTTTTACAACCGTATAAGGGCCGCCGGATATTATATAAACTTCCCCGCCTTTTTCAAACACCAGCCGGGAAAAGTCCCTAAAAAACGAAGGTGAAACCGTAATAACGCCATGGAAATCTATGCCGATTTTATAATCAGAATTTGTCATCATTTTCTCCGAAAACTCTTGACACGGCTTCTTTCAGAGAATTGGGGCTCAAAACGGAAAGCGGGTTGAGACTGATACTTGGATCAGAAGACTTTCCGGTAATGGAATAGTCGGCGGCAAATACTGTGCCGTCTTTGCCAGCCAAAAGATCGCCAACAAAAGGTATCCGCCCGATCAACGTATTTAGCCCGTAAGCTGGTGCAATCATTCCTTTTATACTGATATCCTCATTGGAAGTATTGTAAGCTCCGCTGAAAGTCAGCCCGACGACATTGCCGTATGTCTTACCTTTTTTGACCGACAATATGCCTTTTTTATAGGTAAAAGGAGCATCAAAATGCGAAAACGTCATCCCCTCGCCCGTTAACATATCCACCATACCGGAAAAAGAAGCCACCGTCAGGAGCTTGGCCAAAACCGGTGTATTATGCAGACTGAAATCCCTGATTTTAGCATGACCGATAAATTCCTTGTCGGCGCTCCGCTTGGCTTCAATTTGCAGGTTGCCGCTATGCATATCGTTATATATCCTCAAAAAGCGTAGCGTATTACCGGCGTGATTACTGCTGACGGAAAGCATCCATTCGTTGTTCAGCTTGGGAACATAATCAACTTTGAGGTTCATATTACGGTCATGGTCATAATTGCCGATCATGTGGATTTCGTGGACACCTGT
>CAYXBH010000157.1:0-2055 GCA_964463185.1 uncultured Azospirillum sp.
CCCATGCAAACTTTAATCTGATGTGCCATTTGCAGTTTCTCCCTTATGGCAAGGCCTACAAGAAAAAGTATAGCGGAGCGGGCGAAAAAAACAACAGTATTTTTTGCTGGCTAAGGATACATAATTTTACTTAAATAGAGTCCGCAGGCCGGTGCTGTCGGGCCGGCAGTACGCCGGTCTTTTGCTTCCAGAATGATCTTAATATCTTTCGGTTTGAGATGTCCGTCACCAACCAGTTTCAAGGTGCCGGCCATGTTGCGCACCTGATGGTGAAGAAAAGAGCGCGCTTCCACTTCAAGGAAAATGTTTTCACCTTCCCGGTGGATGTCCAGTTTGTCAAGCGTCTTAAGCGGTGATTTTGCCTGACATTTGATCGCACGGAAAGAGGTAAAGTCGTGATGTCCGAGCAGGTATTTTGCCCCTTCACGCATTTTTTCAAGGTCAAGTGGCACCGGCACCGCCCAACTGCGGTTTTTATCCAAAACAAGCGGCGCCCGCCGGGTGGTTATACGATAAATATAAGCCCGCCCAATGGCCGAATAACGGGCATGGAAATCCGCAGCTGCTTTTTCGGCTTTCAGCACCGCGACCGGCGCCTCCATATTGCGCAAATGAGCATTTATTGCCTCCTGCAGGCGGAAAGGAGAAACCTCGCGGTTCAGGTCAAAATGGGCAACTTGCGCCAAAGCATGAACGCCGGCATCAGTTCTGCCGGCGCCGTAAATTTCGGTTTCTTCCTGACAAAAAGCGCAGATAGCTTTTTCCAAAAACTCCTGTATGCTCGGCCCATCCAGTTGTTTTTGCCAGCCGAGCAGGTCGCTGCCGTCATATTCAACGGTAATTTTGTAGCGTTGCACCATAATTTTATTATAACTTACGCCGCTATCATTTTCTCGGCGGCCGTAGAGTTCACTTCGTGGCTGAGCAGTCCGAGTTTGTCTTCCACTTCCCAGATAACTTTCAGTGCTTCCAGAGCGTTCTCGCCAGAAATACGCGGTGTTGCCTCACCGTTAATGCAACTTATAAAGTGGCTCAATTCGGCTGAAAGTGGCTGGTTGCTGGGGATAAAAAGCTGTTCGACGCTACCCTTTAAGCCGTAGTTCATCCATTCGGGGATGTTTTCCTGATTGACGTAAGGCATACGTCCCTGTGAGTGAACATTGATGCTTTGGTTGATAAAATCCATGTCGATATAGTTGGTATCGGTGGTAACCGTCAGCGTGCGCACACGAGCCTGTGTAATGCGACTGGCTGTGATATTGGCGGTAACCCCGTTGGCAAATTCCAGCATGGCAGTAATGTAGTCTTTGCCTTCCGGATGGTCGGAGGTTTTGACTGCTGCCGCCTGCACGTTGATAACCGGCGATTTGACCAGCGACTGGATAACCTCCACATCGTGAATCATCAGGTCCATTGCCACGTCAACATCAGTAATGCGTCCCGAAGCAGCCGACATTCTCTGCGCTGTCAGTGAGCGGATTTTAGAGGTATCGGAAAGAATTTTACCCATCTGTTCAACCGCCGGATTAAATCTTTCAATATGGCCGACCAAAAGCACCACATTGTTCTTTTTGGCGGCATTGATCAGTCGCAGACAGCCTTCTTCGGATGTTGCCAGCGGTTTTTCCATCATGCAATGAATGCCATGATTCAAGAAAAATTCGCCTATGTCGGCATGTGTAACGGAGGTGGTAACTACGCTGACTGCGTCCACATTATCAGCCGCTTCTTCCATCGAAGAAAAAGCTTTGATCCCGAACATTTCGGCCGCTTTTTGAGCAGCTTCCGGAGAAATATCATAAACGCCGACGAGTTCGACGTTCGGCAGAGATTTGTAGGTCTTGAGGTGATTTTTACCCATCATGCCAGCGCCGATAACGGCAACTTTGATTTTAGCCATGCTTAAAAATCCTTATTTAAAAGGTTGAAATACAATTTGCACAAAAATATATCATATTTTCGCCCAAAAATCTCTTAACAAGTTGTTACAGATTGTTACAAAAAAGAACTCCCGCAGCTATTAAGGCTGGGGAGTTTTTTGTAAAAGCATCCGGA
>CAYXBH010000158.1:0-2054 GCA_964463185.1 uncultured Azospirillum sp.
CAGGCCTGATCTGCCCTCTGTTTTACCCCAACACATATCGAATTTTCTCCCGACAATAAAACAGCTCCCGATCGTCCCGCCGAATTGAAGTGGTTTTCCGTTTTTTTGCTATTTTTTCTTTGTCGTTACCGGCTTTTCCTTCTATATTACGCATCCTGCCAAAACCAGTGCCGACACTATAAAGAACCGGTATGCCTCAAAAAGCATACCGGTTCTCTCTGCTACCGTTTATTCATAATCAGAATAAACCAAAACACCACCCTCTTTATCCTGGGCGATAAGTTCGGCAAACACCCAGACATGAATAACGCCGGGAACATCCTTCTGATACTTGCCTAAACGGTTGTAAAAACTGAAACAGCCGCCCTTTTCAATGACGATTTCACCGGTTGGCAAATGAGGAATATCCTCTGTCGTAACCATATACGCCATATCAACTCCGGCCACCAGCTTTCTACCATTGTTTAAGAAAACATCATATTTGTCATCACTCGCCGGAACCAGCAGAAAATTTCCGCAGACTTCTGTCCACTTCGGAAATTGCAGCAGTATTTTACCGTCGGCATCGACAATAGCGTCATCAACCAGGAAGAGACCAGGTTCCAGATATTGCGGCAGGCATACTCCTCCAGGAGCTTCCAACAAAGTCAGCCGGCAACGACCTTTTCCGTCAAAATCATAAAAATCCCAGAGCGTTCCTTCCTCGTTGGAGAAAACATATTTTTGCTTTTCCAAATCGGTTCCGTAAAAGATACCATCATACCCGTTAATGATGAAGCAACCATCTTTCCAGACAGAAATTGTACCATCATCAAGCGTTACCGAATAACTTCCAGCCACTGCCATGGTATAAATTTCCGGATACTCAACTGCCAGCAGTTCCTCACCTTGCCTGGAAAAAATACCGCTGAGGCTCCCTTTGCGTAACAGCAGATTCATCCTGTCGCAAACAATCTCCGCATCAGGCAATTTGTCTGTTGTTTCCAGCCAAAAAGCAAATTCATCATCACATAACTCTGAGGCATAATGATAAACATTTGCATACTCTGGCGGCAAGATCTGGTTTCCTTTGATATTTTTCACACCAAAAAAACCACCTTCCGCAAACACCGACACCTCATCCGTAATCGGAATATCTTCATAAACACGAACGGCACCTGCCAGAACTTCGTCATTGTTTTTTTCTGTCCTGTTTCCGCTGCAGGCACTGGCCACCACCATTATTAAAACGGCGAGACCATAAAAAAGATGCTTTTCCATATTTTTTGATTTTTAATAATTAACAATTATATATTTACTGAATAAAAATTATACATCTTTTTCTTTTTTTGTCAATATTTGACTACATCAAAATAGGATATTTCTCTCATTGAGTCCCTGTTCCCTTTGAAAAAAGAAAAGAAAGCAGGATTTTCTTTTTCGCTTATTTATGACAAGAATCTCTTTCTGTCCCTACATTCATCTGCTTCCCGTAACCACTCATCTTGCCACAATCCCACATCGTGCAAAAGGAGCGCCTTCAAAAGGCGCTCCTTTTTAATCTCCACTTTCCGTATCAGTCTTTGGCGTAATTTTCCTGATTACGGGTCAGCCGGCGGGAATAAACCTGCTTGGGCTGTTTGCTTTTACTACTCTGGTTTTTAACCCGCTTTTCAATCCTTCGGCAAGGACTTCCGTTTTTCACGTTCCCTTGCAGCCGAAAGGGCAAAATCCACCCAAATGCGACAAAAAGCCTGGAAATTTTTCCAATAAAATAAAGATATTTTCTCATATAATTAAACAATAATAAAACAAAACGGGAAAATTATACAATATTCCGGCATTTTGTCAATATCATTGTTTCTTTTTTTTCCATTTCCGGTACCGTGCCACATTATCATTATGCTCGGATAATGTTTTGGCAAAACGGTGACCACCCTCCCCCGATGCCACAAAATAAAGATAATCGGCTCTGCTCGGGTTCACCGCTGCAAAAATGGCCTCCCGCCCCGGATTACAAATCGGCCCCGGCGGCAAACCGTAATATTTATATGTGTTATACGGGCTTTCAACCG
>CAYXBH010000159.1:0-1966 GCA_964463185.1 uncultured Azospirillum sp.
CAGAGCCGCGGACAGCTCGGGACGTTGTTTCAGCAAACCGGGAATAAGATAAAAGACAAAGGAAGGATTGCGTTCAAGAGACCTTTTTATTTCCCCGACGACTTCTTCTGCCGGCAGATTGAGTGCCGCACGGATAAACAAATTTCCGACTGTCGGCTGAATATCCGAATTAAAGCCCTGGTCGCCAGCCACTTGCACCGCAGCCGACAGAACATAGCCGGAATATTGAGGGTATTCTTTAATAATTTCTTCCAACTGCCTACAGTCTCTTTCGAAATCGGCAAAATCCCGCTCCTCTGTCTCGGTAATTCTGACCAGTATGTCCAAGGCTTCACTTTTTCGCATTTTTTACCTCGTATTGTGTTTTTTTACCATAGCATAATTATATGCATAAAAAACTTTTTTGTCTATTGCAATGACAAAAGAAAATCCTCCGGCCTGGAAAGCCGGAGGATAAAAATGAAATGTCAGAGGTCAAGTTTGAGGGCTTCCCGTGGAGTTGGATAATTTCCTTTCAGAAGCAGGTCTTCTACTTCCCTTGTGAAACGGTACTCGCCGTTCACTGGTTCAACAATCCTTACACCAAGCCTTTTGTAGGAAAACATCGGATAATCAAGCAGTTCGTTTATTGTCAACTCACCGTTCCACAAAAGTCGCAGTATGTAAAAATACTGTTTGGGTTCGCTGCCCGTTTCGCGGACAGAGCCGTCCGGTTTTTGTAGCAGCAGCCATTCGCCGGCTTCATCCAACCTGCCCTGGTTGACTTTTTCGAGGAACGTCGAACGGGCAAAACCGTACTTTCCCATCCGCATGGCCGTCAGTGTAACCACGGCCATTTGCTGCTCGCTCAGCCCGACATTGGGATTGAGGTTATCGACTACGACTGGACGCCAATCCTCCGCCACGACCTTGACGGCCTGATCATAGGTCATGTCTTCAAAGTTGAAATCCCTGACAGGTTTGCCGTTTATAAACTTGAAACCGACTAGGGCGCGCGGACATTTGTCGTTGACTTCCGACTGCACGCCGTCCAGATAAGCTCGGGCCACCACAACTTTGTCAAAAGCCGCCTCATAAACAATCTCGACAGGTGCCACTTCCGACACAGATTCCGAAGAACCGCAGCTTTTCCACCAGCTGAGAATAAGAAACAGGATAAGAAATATCCAGCCTGCAAGCCCCCAGCCGTTTTTCTGAGGATTGGAAGGCTTTTTCTGCTGGTCGGCAAGATCTCCCATGGAGGCGGATGCTGTTTCCGTTTTTTCCGCCATCTGAGATACATCCGCTTCTGGATAGGAAAACACTTTTTTCAGTTGCTGCCGGCACCAGACGAAAAAGCGCCAGAGACAAAAGCTTACCAACCAGACCACGGTGAAAGGAATTGCCACAATCATGGCTAGAATTTTTATCCGCCTGTAGAAGTCGTAATTGAACCTAACCTTTTCCTGCCACCAGCTCTTACCACTGGTTAATGTTACCATTTTTTCCATTTTTTATTTTTGTTTAAGTGTGAATAATATGTTAATTCTTACCTTTACTTTTTTAGTATAAATCAATCCGGTATTTTCGTCAACTTTAAATTTGTCTATTTTTCAACAAGATCCTTTTTTGCAGGAAAACCCTGATGACACAAAGCTCTGCCAGAAACGGACACAAAAGGAGAGTTTCTTTATTTTCACAGCAAGGAGTACAATCTGCACCGGTTTGGGCCGGCTGATGTAAAAAAGGCATTTTTCCACAAAACAAAAAAATATAAAAGAGAACCGTTTTTTTGCATTTTTTGACGTGTTTTGCCTATTTTTTGTATCAAATTTGCATTTTTTGAATATTTTTGTTGTTTTATGAAACGCATTGGGGTACAAACAGTTTGTATGGTATTAATTAACTGAGAGAAATTTGTAATGTCTGAATCTTTTGATACAAAAATTGTCAGCAGACTTGCTGCCATTCTTAAAATTAATGATTT
>CAYXBH010000160.1:0-1926 GCA_964463185.1 uncultured Azospirillum sp.
CTGGCTCAGTTTGCCGCTAATTTTCCTTCCTCTCTGAAAGAAGCGGAAGAGCATCCGGTTTTTGATGTTTTGCAGTTTATGAATATGCTGCTGAAGTTTCCGGAAATATTGAGGGGGAAAGGGTTGAAGCTGAAGCTGCTGTTGAGCAGTTTAGAAGACAACAGTATTGATGTTTTGCCGGAACTGAAAGTTTTGTGCGAGAATTTGCAGGACAAAACACCTGTGCTGACAGCCGAAGAAAAGGAAATCGAGATTGCACTCAGAAAGTCTTTTCCTTCCAGCCTGAATGAGCTGAAACAAATGCCGTTTCCGATGGAGAAAGTGGTTATGTTTTTATCTTCGCATGACACTATATGTTGTGGTCGGCGACGGGCGTTTATCAGTCTGATGTGCGATTTGAGCCGGAATAGTTTTCCTTTAACAGAAGAGCTGATCGGTCAGTGGAAAGGGATAGCTTTGCATCCATAAAATGTTGATCTTTGTGTTAAAAGGGCAGGGAAACCTGTCCTTTTTTGTATTAAAAAATAGTGTTGAACCAGAAGTATGAGCTTTCTTGGCAAAAAGTTTTAATTTTTTTTCTTTTTGGTATTTTTGTTGTTGAAAATTAAACTAATATTGCTTAAGTTAACGGGTGTATTAGTTATTTAATAAATGAAACCCATATGGAGAAATAAAATGAAAAAACTTTTAGGTTTGTTCTGCATGGTTGTCATGCTGTCAGCATGTTCGTCAACCAGTTCCAACGGTGGCCTGTTCGGTGGTAGCGAATGTGATTCACGCGATGCCCGCAATTTTATGGCTAATGCCGAAGACAGAGTTTTCTTTGCTTTCGACAGCTATTCTTTGAGCGATAACGCTGAAGAAATACTGGATACCCAGGTTGACTGGCTGAAAAAACACGAAAATGTTAATGTTATTGTTCAAGGCTACTGCGATGAAAGAGGTACCAGAGAATACAACTTGGCTTTGGGTGAACGTCGTGCAAATGCCGTTAAAAATTACCTGGTAGCCAAAGGCATTGCTGCCGACAGAATTTCTACCATCTCTTATGGTAAAGAAAGACCTGCCGTTCTTGGCAACAATGAAGCGGCCTGGGCTCAGAACCGTCGTGCCGTTACCGTTGTTAAAGTTGACAACTAATCCGATAGTTTTCTTTTTGTAAGCTTACTAATTAAAAAGGGTATCCCGTTTGGGATACCTCTTTTTTTATGCTTGTGGTTTGGTGTAATTTGACTTATATCTGAAAGAAATAACTGTGTGAAAGGTTACAAATGAAAAAACAATATCGGATTGGGGCTGCCTTTTTGGCTGTATTGCTTGCCGATGCTGCGCCATGTACTGCTCAGGATGTAACTGTTATTATGCAAGAGCTGGGAGATATCCGGGAAGATCTGAAAATTCTGCAGCGCCAGATGTATAACAGTGAAGGTTCAGACATTGTCGTTCAGCTGGGCAAGTTGGACGAGCTGACCCGCACTACCGCCGGTCGGTTGGATGAGATGAATCATAAAATTAACCAGTTGAGTGAAAAAATTGACCTGATCAACAAGGATATCGATGTGCGGATGAAACTGCTGGAGGGGAAAAAAATAACGGCCTCGGCGGAATCGGTTGCTGATAATTCTCCCAGGTTTGATGCGCCGGTGGCAAAAAATGCTCCGGATGTAATCATCGGTGGAGCAATTAGCGGTGGAGAACTGCAGCCGTTAAAAAAGCCGACGGCGGCTGATATTTACCAGCAGGGGCTGGAGGCATTGAAAGCTTCTGATTTTACTGTGGCGGAAGAAAGATTTAATATGGTTTTGAAAAAATTTCCGGACGATAAACTCGCGGTCAATGCTCAGTACTGGTTGGGTGAAACGTATTATGTCCGCAAGGATTTCAGTCGGGCAGCGGTTGCTTTTAAAAAAGGGTATCAGGATTATA
>CAYXBH010000161.1:0-1824 GCA_964463185.1 uncultured Azospirillum sp.
GACTTTTAATTGAAAAAAGCAAGGTGTTATGATTGCAAAAAATTCATTGCAGAATTTAAACGGACTTTTGATGTTGTCGGCGATCCCAAATATCAGAGCAAAATTGTATGAAAAAAGCGTAAAAAGCAATTTTTTCTTTGCGGCGTGTTTTGAAAAATACGGATGCCCGGAAAATCTGGTAGATTTTTGAAAAATTATCGTATTGTCAATGGTCGGCAATACGAGAATTATATTTCCGGCAGGAAAGAGCTGATGTAGCAGGCACAGCATACTGTTTTTTCTTTCAATTCGGTCTTTGTCGTTGTGGAAGCGATCAAATGTGATTTCAGCATTGGTCTGATGCCCAGCAGGTTTACGGGTGGAAACGTTCACCGGTTTGTAATTTTACCAAAGATATCCTGCTGGGTTACCGATTTTATCAAGCAGCTCTCGACTGGATATGAGAGGGGAAAGGTGCGGTTATTCTTTTTAGCAGTCCCTGGGTTTTGGAGATGGCAATGCCGTAGTTGGTAACAGGAATGCCCCGGCGCTCGCACTCTTTTAGCCGGCGGATCATTTCTACTCGGTTGAGCATACAGGCACCGCAATGAATGATCAGAGCATATTTTTCCAGATCTTCGGGAAAATCGCAACCGGTGCAGAATTCAAACGATAACTGGCAGCCGCAATATTGCTGCAACCAGTGGGGAATTTTGACTTTGCCGATGTCATCTGACAGAGTATGGTGCGAGCAGGCTTCGGCAATCAGCACTTTATCGTTTTCTTGCAGGCGGTCAATCTGATTGGCGCCGCGGAGTAAAATGCCGATGTCTCCTTTGTAACGGGCAAAAAGAGTGGAGAATGTCGTCATTTTGATTTGTTCGGGGATATCGGTTGCCACTTTTTTTACAACCTGGGAATCGGTGATGACCAGAGCCGGCGGTTCTTTTAAGTTTGAAATTGTCTGTTTTAAGTCGTTTTCTTTGGCTATAACGGCAATGGCATTGCAGTCGAGAATTTCTCTTAGTACCTGAACCTGCGGCAAAATCAGGCGCCCTTTGGGAGCCGATAGGTCGATCGGTACGACAAGCACAACAGTGTCTCCGGCTTTGATCAGATCGCTGACGAGCAGCGGATCCTCTTTTAGTTCTGGCGGGGCGATTTTTATGATTTCTTCTTTCAGCAGGTTAATGTTTTTACCAGTTGCCGAGGATACGGAAAGACAGGAGATGCTGTTTTGCCGGCAATATTCTTCGTCCGCGGTGTTTGGGGGTGTCAGATCGCTTTTGTTGAAAACGACGAGAAAGGGAATTGACAATTTCCGGATTTCTTCAATTATGTTTTTTTCTTTTTCCTGCAACCCTTTTTCGGAGGCGATGACCAAAGCAATGTCTGTTTTGAAAAGAATTTTACGGGTTGCTTTAATCCTCAGAAGTCCAAGTTCTCCTTCGTCATCGAGCCCGGCTGTATCGTAAAAAGTTACCGGTCCTAAGGGGAGCAATTCGTACGGTTTTGCCACCGCGTCGGTGGTGGTTCCCGGCAGAGGGGAAACAATGGCTGTTTCCTGTCCGGTCAGGGCGTTGATCAGGCTTGATTTGCCGGCATTGCGGCAACCGACGAGGGCAATGTTGGTGCGCAGGGCACGAGGTGTTTTGTTGGCATCCATTATGGTCGTCCTTTAAATATTTTTAATATTTTTGTTTATGGAAAGTAGCAAAAAATAGAAGAACAGGCAACCTTTAATTAAAATATGCAATAAAAATGAAAATAATTCTTGCAAAAAAAATTGTTTGCTTTTAATAAGAAGGTGAAGTTTTATGGATGAGTGGCAGAGAGGCTGAATGC
>CAYXBH010000162.1:0-1819 GCA_964463185.1 uncultured Azospirillum sp.
GGATCAAATTCCAAAATCCTCCCGGCCAGAAACAAAGATTTTTCCTTCAGGTCTTCCGGCGCGTCTTCCTTGTTTTTCAAAACCTTCATCACATCGCGGGCTTCCAGCGCCGCTCCGATACCAAAACCGATCGGTTCCGAACCATCGGTAATAACGACGTCAACGTTGATATCCATCATATCACCCACATATTCAATCAGTTTGCGCAGGCGCATGGCTTCCTGCGTGCTATGTACCCGCGTGCGCACCCCAACGGGAATATCAATCAGCAGATGAGTAACGCCGGCGGCCATTTTTGTTGCTAGAATCGAGGCAATGCTGCGCTCAAGCGTCGCCAGGCCGTTTTGCTGTTCAACCATGGTAATGATTTTATCGGCCGGGGCAATTTCCAACCTGTCCAGATTAACAATTGCCCCCCGTTTTTCCAAAACCTGTTTTTTCAGGCTGCGGACATCCAGATCAATCCCTGCCAGCATAGACATTGTATCGGCTACGCTGGTGCAACCGCCCAAAGACAGGGAAACGGTTTTGGGGATCGGTAGCCCGTAAGCTGCCACGATTGCGGTTAAAATAAGATCGACCTTGTTCCCCGGAACATCGCCCAGGCAATAATGATCGGCCACGATTTCCTCGCTGCCCCAGTCGATAATGCGCTCGCCACGCAAAGCTTCGGTCAGGGAAAGCAGTTCGCCGGGAGTGATAAACGATCCGGTCGCTACCAAAAAGGAGGTAATGTCAATGTTAGAATATCGATGAGCCCCGATATCTGCGATAATAGAGGAATATTCTTCCGCGCTCAGAATATTGCCGGCAATTTTGCGGCGGACGGCAGCCAAACTCGGCGCCGACGGAGTCAATGTCAGTGAAACTTTGGAGCCTTCCGGCAGACCAATTTGCTTAAAAGCTTCCGTATTAAGCCCTAGTTCATCGGGCCGGAGAATTTTGCTGCTGTCGACAATCTGCAAAAAAGCATAAACCGGTTCGCTGCTGCCGTGGATTTCTACCCGGGTCATGGTTTTGATGTTGTCTATCTTATAAACCGGACAATCACGGTGAATATAAGCGATGTTCTCGTTAAAAGAAGAAACCGGAATATGTTTAAGTTCTAGCATGGTCCTGCTCCTGATTTTTTTTTGCTGCCGCAAGATGGCTTAGAAAAAAGCGTCCCGCTATTTTTTATGTTTGCTGGTTTCCTTTTTGACGCTTTCTTTTTTGTCTGCCACAGCTTTAACCTGCTCAGTTTTGCCTGAGTCGACTTTGTTGTCTTTGGTTTTATAGGTCAGCAGGCTCAGAATTTTAACTAGCGTCGGTTTCATTTCTGTACGAGTAACGACGATGTCGACCATACCATGTTCACATAAATACTCCGCCCGCTGGAAACCTTCCGGCAGTTTCTCACGAATGGTCTGCTCAATCACGCGGGGGCCGGCAAACCCAATCAAACATCCTTTTTCGGCAATATGAATGTCGCCGAGCATGGCAAAAGAGGCGGAGACACCACCGGTAGTTGGATCGGTCATAATGGAAATAAACGGCAAACCGTTTTCCTTGACCTTATTAACAGCGGAAGTGGTGCGCGCCATCTGCATCAACGATAAAATACCTTCCTGCATACGGGCACCACCAGAAGTGGCAACCGTAATCAGCGGAATTTTGTGTTTGATCGCCTCTTCAGCCGCACGGACGATACCCTCGCCAACGGCCATGCCCATCGAGCCACCCATAAACGAAAAGTCGAGCGCGGCCAACATACATTCAATACCACCGATTGTCCCTCTAGCAATTTTGATAGCATCCTGATTTCCGGTAGATTTTCGGT
>CAYXBH010000163.1:0-1771 GCA_964463185.1 uncultured Azospirillum sp.
CCGCATCAGTCATCCACAGATAAAGAAAGCCATTTACCACGGGTTTCTTTATAATATCTCTTCGGATGATACAATTCAACATTGAGTTTCAGATCTTCGGCCGTCAATCTGCCCATGGCCTGCATAACCTGCATGGCCGACAGATAATACTGGCGACGGATAGTGACAACCTCTACTTTGGAATCCAGTAAAGTCTGAAAAGCGTTCAGCACATCAAGAATCGTCCGGTTACCGAGGGCTTCTTCCTTGCGGACACCGTCAAGGGCGATCTCGTTTGCTTTAACCTGATCCTGCAACGCTTTGATCATAGCATCATTGGCAACCATCGACTCCCAATAGCTGGTGATATCGGAAACCGCGGCTCGTTCGGCACTCAAAAGCTGTTCGTGAGCCTGCCATTTATTGTATTTGCTCTGGCGGATTTTAGCTCTATCCTCGCCTGCATCATAAAGAGGAATTGTCATATTGACGCCAAATTCGACGCTGTTGATGGTGCTGTCGTCCACACCGCTGTAGCGGGGATCATTTTTTGTCTGTGCAGCGCTGGCAGTGGCAGAAACTTGCGGCATCAGGGCACCGTAATTGGCTTTTACCGTATGTTCGCTCGCTTCCAAAGCTTTTTGGGCGGCAAGAATCTGATAGTTGTTATTTATCGTATATTCCAACGCCCGCTCAAAAGTGGCCGGCAGAAATTCGTGAATATTATCTGGTTCACTCAGATTTTCCGGCTTTTTGCCGATAACCTGCTGATAAACGGCACGGGCAACCTGTAGATCACCTTCCGCGCTAATGCGGTTGGCGGTTGCCTGCGATAGGCTGGCCTTGGCCTGGGCAACGTCGGTACGAGTCAGCTCGCCGACATTAAAACGTTCAATCGTTTCGTCCAGTTGTTTTTGCAGCAGTTTTTCGTTGCTTTTCTGAAGATCGACGATGGCCGCGTCGCGGACAACGTTCAAATAAGCTTCGGACGCACTTAGGAAAACTGACTGCTCATAATTTGACAAGTTGTACTGTTCGGCACGAACCGTGCTGTCGGCAGATTTTACCGAATGGTAGGTAGACAAACCGCTGAACAACGGCTGGGTAATTGTAGCACCGATAGACGACGTTTCCTTGCTGCCGCGATCGGTGGGGTCAAGATCGTCATTGATATTGGAACCGCCGTAGCTACCGGTTAAATCAATGGACGGACGATAGCCGGAACGGGCAATAGCCACATTTTCGTCAACCGAACGCAGATATGCACGCTGAGCCTGCAAATCGGGGTTACTTTTGTATGCTTCTCCCAGCGCTTCAAAAATCGTTTCCGCCCGAACCGGAGAACACAGAAGAACGCTGCCTATCAAAACTGATGCAAAATATTTATTCATTACTCACCTCTTTTAACTTTAGCTGGGGTGATTATATTCGATTTTTTGATGATTGCAATAAAATATTGTCCAGAAAAAACAAACAAGAAGATAAAAAGTAACGACAATTTGCCGGAATATACCCGCAGTTTGTTAACGATATTTCAAACAATTACTGATTATGCTGTCGGCAAAACCAATATTATCGGAAACAGGAGAAACAATGGTCAAAGAAAATTCGGTTGTTCTAAACGAGATCGATAAAGCTAGGTTAAAACTTTCGATTGAACACTACATAAAGTATTTTATTGGCAAACGCACCTGCGAAATCAGCAAAGAGGAAGCTTTAAAAGTGGTTTCGCTCGCAGTGCGCGAATTTGCAATGGACCGGATGTACCAGACAATCGCCCGTTACAACAAAG
>CAYXBH010000164.1:0-1770 GCA_964463185.1 uncultured Azospirillum sp.
TATCTGGCGTAAACAAATAATTTGACCAGGGAGCCGACTGATGGCCGGTGAGCCATAATTTTACACCCTTGCCAATAACTTTGATGTTGCAAAACGTATTTTTGACAACGCTGCCAAGCACGCACATATTGCGGCGGTCACAATCATGCAGTTCTTCTACCATTTTCTCGGTGCAGGGGACAAAACCGCGTTTTTGTTCGTCTTGGTGCGGCGCCACCAACACCAGTGCAAATGCGCAGAGGAATAAAAACACCACGATTGACACCAAAAGCCCGAAACAATGCGTTTTGATAAATTGCATAAACTTATTTTCCCTCTCTTTTTTGCAGATAGCTTTCCAGCAGAGCTAGTTCTTCGCGGGTATTGGCACCGGCTACTTCTTCCGCCGGACATTCGACCACGCCGCATTTCAGTCCGTCGGCCCTGGCAATGGCCACGGCATCCGTAAGATAATATTCGTGCGCGGCATTTTCATTGCCGATGCGGTGTAAAATGTCAAACATTTTGCTGCTGTCAAAACACATGACGCCGGAGTTACAGAGCGTGATGGCTTTTTCTTTATCTGTTGCGTCTTTGTATTCGACAATTTTCTGCAGTTCACCGTCCTTTACCACCAGCCGGCCGTAACGTGCGGTGTCTTTGGGACGGAAACCGAGCACGACAATCGCATACCCTTCCCGCCGTTTGGCAACGGCTTTCAAAAAAGTTTCTTTGGTGATGATCGGGTGGTCGCCGAAAACGGTCAGCACATCGCCGTCAAAACCTTTCAGCGCATCTGCCGCCGCCATAACTGCGTCGCCGGTGCCAAGCTGCTGTTTTTGGATCACGCTTTCATGTGGCGTAACCTCTTTTCTCACCAAATCTCCGTCGGGAGCGGTAACAACCACGATTTTGTCGGCATTCATACTGTCCAGAGTATCCAGAATGTTGCGGATCATCGGTTTGCCGCAAACAGGCATCAGCACTTTCGGCAAATCGGATTTCATACGCGTACCTTTTCCCGCACCCAACACGACCGCGGCAATTTTTGAACTAGTCATATATTTTTCCTTTCTAATCTTTTTTTAATAACTGTATATTATATTAACAAATGTGTTTTATTTGTTAACAAAGGTACATTCTTTATGAAAAAACTTTTTTTTGCAGTTTGTTTCATTACGGCGGTAGCGCAATCCGCACGGGCGGCTGTTACCCAGATGCGCGACGAAATCTCGTTTCAGCAATACCAAGCCGATCAGAACATGAAAATCAGACCAGAGACAAAAGACACAAGGATCCCTACTAGTTATGAAGAATTTCGCAATTTTATCCGTGAAAGGGCAAAAAAAGTTGAAAAAATGCCAATGTCGGTAGTGATGTCGGCCTCTACCATGAATACCCAGAACGATGCCGAATTTATCGCCAGCCAGAAACAGCAAAAGTCGACGTTTGAAAAAATATACGAAACTGCAATGGAGCGCTTGAATCTGCTTGAGAAAGAACAACAGAGCGATCTGATCAACACGCCGGCTCTCATTCCCCAGGAAATAAAACAGCAAGAGGAAGAAAAAAAGAAATGGCAGGCACAGGAGAAAAAACAAGAAAACGGAATTGAGGTCGTCAACGTTACCCTGCCGACGGGACAGGATATTCTGGTACCGGCTAAAGAGCATATACCTTATCTGACCAGCAAAATCGACATTATGCCCAATGGCATTGTTCGGATTGTGGAAACGGTCAATCTGGTGGCCAACGGAAAAAAACTGAAATACGGGCTTTCCAAGGCCTTGC
>CAYXBH010000165.1:0-1750 GCA_964463185.1 uncultured Azospirillum sp.
AAACCAAGTCGCTCCAGCTGCGAAGGAATGTACGCCTGCGAATAATTTGAACAACATAAAAACAGCCTCCACAAACAAGAGGCTTTTTTTTTATTGTATTTTTCTGGAGACCAGACTCAAAACCTCTCATTTCTCAAAGCCACATTATTTTTCCTTTGCCACCCCAACCCCGGCAAAAAAATACCCGAGCATTATAAGCCCGGGCATCGTCTGATAAAAGACCACGCAGGTTTCAAAACGGGCAAAACGTTAATTGCCACCGAAATTACGCATTTTCAATTTGTTCCAACCGCTGTTGTTTTTCTTTTCTTCTTCGGCTTTTTTCGCCTCTTCTGCCTCTACCTTTTCGGCCCATTTGCGGATCGGTTCACTGCGACGGTTAACAATTTTCCGCTGTTGTTCGTTTTGAACAATTCCGATCGGAACCAACTGATTTAAAAGCGCGGGAGAAACAAATTCCGCATGTTTGGAGCCAAGCGCTTTCAGCATGGCATCGATGACAGCAGCCCCCGGTTTGAAGTTGTACACATGCACGTTGCCACCGTAAAAAAGCGCAAAAGAATGACACGGTGAGGAAATCAGCATATCAGTATAATCTACCCCACGGATAAAACGGATGATGATTTTAGGTTGGATAACGCATTGTTCCGCCTGATCAAACAGAACATACCCTTCGGCTCCGAAAAAATAACGAACAATCATTTCCTGTACGGCGTCACCCATAACACCGCAAAATCCCCGAACGGGAAAACCGTCAATCGTATAGCCCTCATAGGCGCTGTTTTGCGGAAAGACCTCATAACAAAAAATCTGTTCTGCCTTAACGATGTTGTCGATGGCAAATTTTCCCGCCTCATCATAAAAACGCGACAGCGGAACCACAGCTTCTTCTTTAGCCTGATTTTCCCTTTTCCAGGAACCTTCCGGCTGGCTGAACGACTGCACACCCTCAACAGACTGGGCAAAACCGGCAGCCGGGACAAGCACCATCAATCCGGTAATCAGCAAAACAGGTAATTTCATAAACAGTCCTCCCGAATAATTTTCTTCAATTATAATCAATCCTTATTCTTTTCTCAAGCGGTAAATTATTTATCGCCGATACGCAGTGCCTCGATAAAGGCCGACTGCGGAATTTCCACCTTACCAAACTGACGCATCCGGAGCTTACCTTTCTTCTGCTTATCAAGCAGTTTGCGCTTGCGGGTAACATCGCCACCATAGCACTTGGCAGTAACATCCTTGCGCAGAGCAGAAATGGTTTCACGGGCAATAACCCGACCGCCGATCGCCGCCTGAATCGGAATTTTAAACAAATGCCGGGGGATCAGGTCTTTTAAGCGTTCGCAAATCTGCCGCCCGCGAGATTCCGCCTCCGAACGGTGACAGAGGAAAGCCAGTGCATCAACCGGCTCTTCGTTGATGAGAATCTGCACCTTAACAAGATCGGATTCCTGATGACCGACAATCTCATAATCAAAACTAGCATAGCCACTGGTAATAGATTTCAGCCGGTCGTAAAAATCAAAAACAATTTCGTTTAAGGGGATTCTGTAAACCACCATTGCCCGGCTGCCAGCATATGTCAGCTCTTCCTGCGTACCCCGCCGATCATTGCAGAGTTTTAAGACCGCGCCGAGATATTCGTCGGGCACCAGAATGGTTGCGCGCACCACAGGCTCCTCAATCGCACGGACGGTTGAAAGATCGGGCATATCGGCCGGGTTGCACAACGTCTGTTCGCTGTCAT
>CAYXBH010000166.1:0-1737 GCA_964463185.1 uncultured Azospirillum sp.
CGGCGCTACAAGGTCAAAGTGCACGGTCGCATCGACAAAAACAAAATCGATTCGCTTGCCAATGGGGTAACCATCGACGGCATTTCTTACGGACCAGTCAGAATTATCCTGGGCGAAAGCCAGGGCACCAACAGTTGGCTGACCGTAACCCTGCAAGAAGGGAAAAACCGCGAAATTCGCCGCCTGATGAAACATATCGGGCTTGAGGTAGCGCGCCTGATTCGCCTTTCTTACGGCCCCTTCCAGCTTGGTTCCATGAAAAAAGGCGAGGTCAAAGAAGTGCCGCAAAAAGTTTTGAAAGAACAACTGGGGGACAAATTTCCGTTATGAGAATCATCGGCGGCCTTTACCGTGGCAAAAACCTGCTTTCACCACGCTCGGCAAACATCCGCCCCACCGCCGACCAGGCACGCGAGGCAGTGTTTAATATCTTATATTCCAAACTCTCCCGCCCGTGGAACGAACTGGCATTGGCCGACATTTTCACCGGCAGCGGTGCTTTTGCGCTTGAGGCCGTTTCCCGCGGGATCAACCGAGCGGTTATGGTTGACATTGATCTGACAGACGCTGCCCGCAACGTTTCCCTCTTTCCGGCAGAAAAAGAAAAAATCCGTCTGCTTAAAGCCGATGCCTCCCGCCTGCCGACAGCACCAGAACCTTTTGATATTGTTTTTCTTGATGCTCCCTATAACAAAGGTTTAAGCGAAAAAGCGCTCTCATCCCTGCTTGCCAAAAACTGGCTGAAAGACGATTCACTGGTTGTAGTCGAACTTGCGCGGGAAGAAGAACTACCGCTCCCCAACGGCCTGGAAATCATTGACAAACGCGCCTACGGAATAACCCGCTTTCTTTTCATACGTCAACAAAGCTGTTGACTTTTGTCTATTTTTCCGCTACTGTTTTTGAGTATTTAACAATTATTTTCCGTATTATATGGTTACAATATCCTTAATAAGTATTGCCGAAGCATTTGCCAATGCCGCCTGGCGGGGCTGCTTTTCGGTTACGGTTTTGATGATCGCAGCAACTGGCATTTTTATGGTCTGCAGTCACTACAACGAAAAAGACTACTGGCCCAGGAAAGCGCTGCAGATAAAAGTTCTCGGCTCTTTTCACCAGTGGTTCCACATTACACTGCTAATAACCAACATCAGCTGCTGCGTATGGTTGCTCGGCTGCCACAACTATTCACCGTGGATTTTAGCGGTTCCACTGGTCAGCTACCCACTGAGCGGCATTATCCTGACCTGGGCAACCCGGTTGATAACCGTACTCTGCTGGCTTTTTGCCAAAAGCATCGAGTATTATCTCAAAATTTTCCAAAAAGACTGGTTTTGACGTAATATGAACTTCAGAAAAATACCGTTTGTCTTCTTAAAGACAAACGGTATTTTTATTTAGTTTACTCAACTTTTTACACTGCGTTTTTTTCTTTTTCCTCCGGCCTGGCCAGGTTTACCGCCGTATATGGATAATTTTCGACTGTTTCCTCATTCAGTTCGGCGCATTTCTTTTCGATTCTTGCCTGCAAATCTTTTATAAACGCATTTTTATCCCCCCCCGGCATCATCGGCTCCATAAATTCGATAATCACCTTGCCGGGAAAATGATGCGTCGAATGTCGTGGCCAAAACATCCCCGTATTGTGCGCAACCGGTATCACCGGCAGATTAAGATGCTGTGCCATAAACAAAAACCCGGGCTTGTATTTTTGCGTGGTACCCGGTTTCATCCGGT
>CAYXBH010000167.1:0-1574 GCA_964463185.1 uncultured Azospirillum sp.
AAAATTTTTTACGTTTTTACTGTACCATAATTTTTTTGGGGACGCAAGCTTTTTCTTGCCAAAAACACTTCTTTTTTTTTGGTTATTTTTGTCAAAAAAACAACAATAAACAGCTCATCGTTTGTTTGTTACAAAAAGACAAGCGGAAAATTTTGGAGATCTATCTTTTTGTCTAATATATACCTTCAGTCGTATTCTGGAAACTGCTGTTTTCTGTCTTTGAAGTACGGACTAAAAAATAATTTTTCCGTTAGAGGGAATATAGCCATATCGTTTGACTGGGTGCCTGATCAGGTCGGGCATGACATTTTCCCCACCCCGTCATTCTCGAGCTTGACCCGAGAATCCAGTCGACAAAAAAGCATTATTGTTTAACTGGATGTTTTGGATAAATCCAGGCATGGCATAGGGAAAGTGTCGGACATAGGGGGGAGATATGGCGTAGGGAGCGCCCCTATTCTGCTGGTTTCTTATAGTATTTTTCGCTTGAATCGGCCAACAGTTCAAAATCTTCCAAGAACCATTCCATTTCCTCGTCTGCTTCGGCAATCATTTGGTAAAAACGGTTGCGGTACGAGAGGATAAGCGAACTTTCCGCTACCTTAATATCGGTCAGCATAATCCTGCTGTCTTTTTTGTGAACGCGGAACTCAACCAAAACGGTGGTCATGTTGCCGTCCATGCCGCGGTAGTCAATCCCTGTCTGCACCAGGACATATTCCCCATCACGCCGGGTTCCGGTAATTTTAAAATCCAGATTATCGGCAAAATCCAAGGGAAAGCCCTTATAGGTATTAAGTGCATAGCGGATAAACAGCTCCTGATATTTCTTTTGCTGTTCGGTTGTCATCCGCCGCCAAAATTTACCGGCCACGAATCGTGATATATACTCCAAATCGACATAATTCAAAAACAAATCGTCCAGTTTGCGATATTTGACTGCCAGATCTTTTTCGGCAAAAGTGTTCAACAATTCCCGTCCTTTGGTTTCCCCAAAAACACGGGCTTCTTCCTCGCTTAAGGGATCAGCAAAAGCCGGCAGCGCATACGTTAAGCACACAAAAAGAGTAATAAGTTGCAAAAAATAGTTACTTTTCATAAAAAATACCTTATAGTGTTGTCGTCTTGCTTGTTATAATAACAGAATGGTTCTTAAAATGAAACTGAAATTATGGTTATGTTTCCTTTTTGCCGCTTTTGCCGTCCAAAATGCCGACGCTGCCCAAACCAGACTGACGGCTAATCCGGGGTTGCGGTATATCAACACCCGCGGCAAGGTATACTGCGGGACGGAGGCCGGCAACAAAATTCTGGCCTATCAGGACGAAAAAGGACAATGGCAGGGAATGGATGTCGAGTTGTGCAAAATGCTCTCTACCGCTATTTTTGGACGCAGTGACCGCATCCAAATGGTGCCGCTTGTCGCTAATCAGGTTTCCAATGCCTTTTATACCAACAAAATCGACGTAATGGTCGGCGGTCTGCCGTTTTCGGCCACAACTGAAATTTCCACCCGCGCCGAGCCGATAGACGTCTGGTATTACGACCGGCAAGTTTTTCTTGCCCACAAGATA
>CAYXBH010000168.1:0-1559 GCA_964463185.1 uncultured Azospirillum sp.
GAATAAATATAATTTTTTCTTTCATCCTAATTCAGAATAGGTTCTTTTCTGACGGGCAGCAAATATTTATTCCATAGCTTATACTTTCTATGTGTTGGAATCTTGAATTTTCCTGTATATTTTTTACTTGCCAAACGTTTTTCTATTTGTAATATATAGAAAGTTATCAATTATTTGTGGAGGCTAAAATATCTAGAGAAAACATCAATGCGTCAGTACGAGAAGGTGACGGACCACGCATTAATCAGGAAATAAGAGCAAAAGAAGTTCGTTTAATTGATGAAAACGGAGAAAACCGGGGGGTCGTTCAGATTAGGGAAGCTTTGGATGCTGCTGCCGATGCCGGACTGGATTTGATTGAAATTTCCCCGCAGGCCGTACCGCCGGTCTGTAAGATTTTTGATTACGGAAAATATAAATACGAACAGCAAAAAAAGAAAAACGAAGCCCGAAAAAACCAGAAAGTCGTCAATATCAAAGAGTTGAAGCTACGGCCGATGATTGATACCCACGATTATGAAGTTAAAATCAAACAAGCCAAAAAGTTTTTAACCCAGGGCGACAAGGTTAAATTTACAATGCGTTTCAAAGGACGAGAGATGAGTGCTAACGATATGGGACGGGAAGTATTAAACCGAATCGTCGATGACCTGAACAGCCTGTGCAAGATCGAATCGGAACCTAAGCTTGAAGGTCGGCAGATGACCATGGTGGTGGCTCCGGTTTAATCTTTTTATCTTTCATTAAATTTCCCCCGCTTGGGGGATTTTTTTTGCATGCACCACCAGAATAGACAAATTTTTGACGAATATGCGCGTTTTTTAAAATAAAGGTTGATAATTATTTCTTTTTAAGCTATCTTTAATTTGATTTTTAATTATGTGGATAATTATTTTATCTGCCGCGTTCTCCCAATGCGAACCAGATGGGAATTAAAAACTTAAAAAATTTCATCTTATGAACAAAAAAGTATTAGCTGCGGCAGTTATCGCAGTATTAGTTGTTGTTTGTGGCGTGGTTTATTTTTCGCTAAGGAAAGATCCACCACAGCAAGTTCCCGAATCGCCGGGAGCACTCGTGGTTGCAGAAGAACCCGAGATTATCGATCCTGTGCAATATAACCTCCAGCAATTTGATAACTGCTTGGAAGATATTGTAACGGCAATCGCCTATTCCTCCGGTTTTTCTGAGAGCACTTATGTAACCGGTGAGCGTTATGCTTACGGATTTTCCAACACTGTGGTTGGACGGCGTCTGGTTAGGGACGGAGAAACAACCGTTCCGAAACAGGCATACGAAACAACCGTCAACCACCTGAAAAATCACGTTAAGCCGTTTTTCAAACACATTAAACGGCAGTTGATCGATTGCGAGATTATTGCCGTTGCACATTTTATGTACAATGTCGGTGGTGAGCGTTTTACCGGCTACAGCGAGGAAGGTGTGCAGGTTTGCAAACCGTCCAAACTGTTTACGGCGATCAACAACAACGAATCCACAGAAGTCTGCACCAGGTATTTTACCGGTTTCCGCAGTGCGGGAGGAATGATTCATGAAGG
>CAYXBH010000169.1:0-1536 GCA_964463185.1 uncultured Azospirillum sp.
AAAACGCTGATACCGGCGCCAAAACCAGACATTGTCACTGATAGTAACCGGTCTGGCATATTTCAGCCCACAGTTACGGCTGGCAGCATCAAGCGGATGACCGGCAGTATAAAAACCGCAGTTCGGGCCAACAAATATATTGTTGCCAAAAGTAACTTTTCCGCCGTCCAAAATAACACCGTTGTGATTGGCAAAGAAATTTTCGCCGATTTCGATGTTTGTGCCGTAATCACACCAAAACGGCACCAGAATCCGAAAAATTTTGCCGGTTTTGCCAAGCAGCTGGCGCATCACCAAGGGGCGCAGAAGATTATACTTATAACAGATATCCTTGCAGTAGTGGCATACCACCAACAGGATTTCATCGTTATTGGCATCGTAAAGCGTACCCAAAATACATTTTTCTTTTTCCATCATTTTCTTTTCCTTAAAATCATAGCCTGTTGCCAAATATTATTCAAATAAACGGCAACATAACGACAGGCAATATTTTTATTGATTTTTGCGTCGAAAAATGATATATTTTGTTTAAGTGTGAAATGCCGATTTTATTATAAGGAGTATACAAATGGACGGAAAACAAGTTGCCCGCGGCAGCATTACGGTAGCAGAAACGCTTTTGAAATACGGCCTTATTCAGGGCAGTGGCATGGTTATCCGCTGTGGAATGGAAGCGGCCGGCGTCATGGTTAAAGAGGCCGGAAGCCTTGCTTCTTATTTTTCTGGCTGTTCACTTGGCAGCGGGATCGGTGACTTTATGCTTAAAAAATCACAGGAAGTCGTCAATACGGGCACCAACATGCTGGAAAAAGGAAGTATTTTCCTCTTGAAGAAAGCTGCCGACAAAGCTCGCAACGGGCTGTCCTGAAATGAAATGCGCCAAAGACTATCAGGTCGTGGTTAATGCCCACAGCCAAATGGCTTTTATTATTCCCGCTCAGGAAAACACCCCGAAATCGCCGAAGCTGGTTTATAACGGTGGTGATGCGGCGCTGCTTTACAGGACAGTCTCCGACATTCTGGTTCTGGACAAGCTGCATGAAGAAGCACAAAAACACTTAAAACAAGTTTCTTTCGTCGTTATTGTCGAGGCCGATTATGCAAGCGGGCTGACTGTTTACGACTATCAGGTTCGGGTTGTCAAAACCGGAAAATACGAGGAATAAACATTTTATCCCTCCTTTAAGCGCCATAACGGCGCTTTCTTTTTATAAATGCATATTGTACAAAGTATTAGCGCCCAACATAAAAACATCTTCTAAAAATATTTGACTTTTGTTTTTTTCTTTCTATGCTTGGAAGCAGGATACGGCAACGTGTTCAGCACCTTTGTACGGGTGCGGAGCCTTCAACAGCTCTTGACACAATCCGGTGCATGATAACGCATCGTTATTTTCGGGCATGTATTATGCACCGTTATTTTGCCCCTTGCCGTTACGGCTGGGGAGCTTTTAGCGTATGTTCAGAACTTTTTTGGTTTAAAGGCTAAAAGGTCATATGATTGTGTGTGATGTTGAACTCTCCGGCCACCTTTGC
>CAYXBH010000170.1:0-1535 GCA_964463185.1 uncultured Azospirillum sp.
ATTTTTACTGCATCAATCAGGCTTTCCACTTTATAATCTGGTTCTTTTCCGCAATATTTATGCTTGGGATCATAGATAATACTCCTTGCTTTCCGCCCATCACGCGCATAGGTTTCCGCCGTTTTGACATCGGCCTCTCCGTCGCCGATGACAACGATCTCGTCGGCCGGTGGCAATTGCTCCCCAAACACTGCCCGACAGGCTGCTGGATGAGGCTTGTCTCTCGGACATTCCCCAGCCGCCACAACTTTTTTAAAATATTTATCAAACCCCAATTTTTCCATCTCTTTTCGGAGATATTGTGTTTTTTTGTTACTAATCAGATAGCAATCAAGCCCTTTGCAACGGCAATATTCAAGCAGTTTTTCCGCACCGAACATCGGCACCAACCGCGCAGTATGGCTTTTTTCTACATATTCGTAAAAATAACGAGCTGCCTCGTCTGTATGCTCCTTAAAAATATATCCGAGGGTATCTTTGTTTTGCAGAGTACTGGTAATCCGCTTGATTTCATCATAAGGGATTCTCAACAGTCCGAGCTTATCAAAAGTATAATCATACGCCGCCAAAATCACGGGATAAGTATCTGCCAAAGTACCGTCCCAGTCAAACACCACATATTTACGTTTCATCATCCCTCCTTTGCCTTTAATCATATCTTAAGGCTTTAGAGCCTAAGCTCAAACTTATTGGATAATAACATTTCAGGAGTTCTGGTCAATGGAAAATCTCGGTCGTGCAGCAAAATTAAACAAATTTGCTGCGGCTTGTGCAAAAGGCGCCGCTTTTTCGCTTACCCCGCTTTCAACCGACGCCTCAAGCCGCAAATACTATCGGCTGTCTTTTGCCGGCAACACGGCGGTTATCATGGATGACGAAGGTTGCCGCTGCCGTACCCATGAATTTGTCGAATTGTCCGCTTTTCTCCGTGCCCGCGGAGTTTACGTTCCTGAGGTAAAAACCGCCGATTTTGACAACGGCTTTTTGCTGATTGAAGACCTTGGCAACAACACTGTTACCAGACTGCTGCCAAATAGCAATGAAACGGAGCTTTACCGCATGGCCGGCCGAGCCATTGCCAAAGTTGCAGCTATCCGCGAGCGCCCCAATTGCGTGGAAGAATTATCCCGCCAACGGATTTTGGACGACCTGCGGCTATTTACCGACTGGTATTTTCCGATGGCTGCCGGCTACCCTCTGCCCGAACAAGAAAAAAAAGAATTTTTCACCATTGCCGGACGGCTGATCGAAATGGCCTACCACGTTCCTAACCGGCTGGTTTTATGGGATTATCACATCGACAATATCATGCTGCCGCCAAAATCGAAAGAATGTGCAATTATTGATTTTCAAGACGCCCTGTGGGGACCTCTCACCTATGATGTTATGAGTCTGCTTGCCGCCGATCGAAGACCCGCCTCGGAAAAAATCATCAATCAGGTCAAAGACGATTTCTTCAACACTCTGGACAATGTCCGCCGCGAAGATTTTGAAGATTCGTTTGCCTTTCTTTCTCTCTTCCGCCACCTGCGCGT
>CAYXBH010000171.1:0-1527 GCA_964463185.1 uncultured Azospirillum sp.
ACTTTGACCAGAATCGAGTTGGCAACGCCTTTTTCAATGCCCATGGCCAGACGTTTTGGGTTGGTAACAAACAGATCGTCGCCAACCAGCTGAACTTTGTCACCGATGGCGTCGGTCAGCATTTTCCAGCCTTCCCAGTCATCTTCGGCCATACCGTCTTCGATTGAGAAAATCGGAAATTTGGCGCACAGGTCTTTGTAGAATTCAACCATTTCGGCACTGGTGTAAGATTTGCCTTCGCCTGTCATTTCATATTTGCCATCTTTGTAAAATTCGGAAGAAGCGGCGTCAATCGCCAGAACGACGTCTTCGCCCGGTTTGTAGCCGGCATCTTTAATCGACTCGACGATAAAGGTGAGGGCTTCTTCTGCCGACTTCAAGTTAGGGGCAAAACCACCTTCATCACCGACGTTGGTGTTGTGACCTGCTGCTTTCAAATTCTTTTTCAGGGAGTGGAAGATTTCGGCCCCCCAGCGGATGGCTTCTTTAACCGAATCTGCACCAACCGGCATAATCATAAATTCCTGAATGTCAATCGGGTTGTCTGCATGCTGGCCACCGTTGACTATGTTCATCATAGGAACCGGCAGAGTGCGAGCCATGGTGCCACCGAGGTAGCGATAGAGCGGCAGGTCGGCTTCTTCGGCCTGAGCTTTGGCAACGGCGAGCGATACGGCCAAAATGGCGTTGGCCCCGAGTTTGCCTTTGTTTTCAGTGCCGTCGAGGTCAATCATGGTCTGGTCGATTTCGATCTGGTCTTCGGCGTCCAGACCAGCCAGAGCGTCGTAAATTTTGTCGTTGACATTTTCAACAGCTTTCAGCACGCCTTTGCCGCCATAACGTTTTTTGTTGCCGTCACGGAGTTCGACAGCTTCGTGCACGCCGGTCGATGCGCCAGAAGGTACGGCTGCGCGGCCAAAAGCACCGCTTTGCAGGACAACCTCTGCTTCAACCGTCGGATTTCCGCGGGAATCGAGAATCTCGCGGGCGTGAATATCAACAATCGCACTCATTTTTTTCTCCTAAAATTAAATTATCAAAACTGCCTCTAACTTTGACCATTTTCGTTTGTTTGTCAAGTATGTGCATAAAAGCTATGCAGAATTATCGAAAAAATATTTGCAAATGGGAAACCGGTGGTTAATATAAAGCAGGCTTATCAATCAAGGAGGGAAAAATGTTCTCCCAAAAATGGCATTGCCGCTTTATGGAGGTGGCAAAATTGATCGCTACTTGGTCAAAAGATCCCAACACCAAAACCGGTGCTATCGTCGTCGGGCCGGATCGAGAAATCCGTGCTACCGGCTATAACGGTTTGGTACGTGGTGTCAATGACGACATTCCGGAACGGATGGAACGGCCGATAAAATATGACTTTTTTGAACATGCGGAAAGAAACGCCGTTTACAATGCCTGTCTGATCGGGGCTTCCCTTAAAGGTTGCGTGCTTTATGCCACTCATCCGCCCTGTACCGATTGCGCGAGGGCAATCATTCAGGCTGGTATCAAAATGGTGGTTACCAACCG
>CAYXBH010000172.1:0-1525 GCA_964463185.1 uncultured Azospirillum sp.
AATGGCAGAAAATCCGATTTCCAAAATGTATGGTGGAGAATTTGACAATGTGGCGACAGAAGAAGAACTGGCCGCAGCCCGGGAAAATGCGCAGGAATTAAACTCAAAAGCGATAGCGCTTTATGACAAATGGCGGCAGCATAATATTGAAACCATCGATAAAATCAGTTATGAGCTGATGCCCGAAGAACTGCGCGATAAGAAAGATTTTCAGAATGTTATGTACGGACTTGGTAATGCCGCAACTTCCATAGCCGGAGCGGCCGCGATAACGCTGGCAACGAAAAATCCTTATGTTGCATCAATGATGATTAGCAAAGCTTATTTTGATTCTTCTAAAAGTGAGACTTTTCAGGAAGCGCTTGAACAGGGAGAGGATTTTGATGCGGCAGATTTGCATTCAGATATTCTGGGAGCTTTTGACGGTGTGTTGGAAGGAATCGGCGATCTTATTCTGATGGGGGTTGCCAAAGTGGGAACAGCACCGGCGTCCAAGGCGATGAAAAATGCTCTTTTGGGGTCGATTGACAAGATATTGAATAATAAAACGGTTACCGCCCCGGTTAAAACAGCAATTAAAAATGTGGCTCGTCAGTCATCGGTTTTCAAAGCGGCGGCTAAGGGCTTTCTGGCAGAAGGGCCGTTTGAAGAAACCGTGCAGAATGTTTTGGGAGACGAGTATCGGAATTATATCGGATGGCAGGATAAGTCTCAGGCGGATATTTGGTCTGACGGATTGTTTGCTGGTTTTGTTGGCGGGCTTGCCGGTGGTGGTTTTGGCGCTATGGGAACGGCGCTTTATAACCGTCGGATGAGAAAATGGAACCAGGAGATAAAGGAACTGGTGAAGGCTTATAACCCGGATATTGATGAGCAAACAGCACAAACAGCGGCCGATTTGCTGCAGGAAACATATTTACAGGAAGGCGCCCCGGTAATTGATGAGCTTGAGCAGCTCTTAAACAAAGAAAAAGACCCGGACACAATGCCGGAAGGGATAGATGCCCGGAATATTTCAGATGTAAGCCGACAGGTTATGAAAGATCGTTTTGGCGTGACGGATGAACAAATTGACCAATGGGCTAAGATTGTTGCGCCGATGATTGATGCCAGAAACCAGTATAACGAAGTTTACCAGAAGTTTTATGAACAACTGACGTCGGCAGGCCGTCCGAATATGGCAGCAGATGCAGAGGCCAGAATTATTGCTGCCCGTGCGGTAACGTTGGCTGTTAATGAAGGAAAATCGACAGCGGATATTTTAGAGCGCTGGCAGTTAAAAATTGAAGATGCAGCACAGGGCAATGCCGTTTCTGAAACAGAACAGGAAGGAAGCGGAAACATTGAGCAGTCTATTAATAATCAGAATCGAGATTCAGGCGCTTTAATTGACGACGATATTCCATTCCATTCCATTCGGAATTGCCTCCGGTGGCGGATGTCAGTGAACGGATAAAGCGGATAGATGCGGAGCGGTTGGCTTTTGAGAGGAAAGACATTAACCCTGATTTGGAGGGAAGAGAGA